>JBEBBT010000066.1:0-2559 GCA_041158245.1 Actinomycetota bacterium
AAACAAGAAGCAACCTTAAAGATAATTGCACTCTTTGAAACAGCAGCACTAAACCCGCTTCCACGTAAAACTAAAGTTGAAAACGATGAACGCACCGCAACTGAATCTTTAATTGTTCTCGGTACCGCATCAGCTCTTTACGACGACGTAGACGGATGGCCAAAACTTCGCACCGCATTCCTCGAAGGCCAACAAGGTTATGGCGATACCTTCTTAGACCTTGCCGACCAATACTCCGGCCGTTCATCAGATGGGTCTTACATGTCTAACGAGCTTGATTCTGGTGCAATCATTGACTGCCTAGATTGGCCCGATACCCGCAGCGTTGAAAAGACAAAGGCTGACGCCAAACGTTTCACAGATGCCGCGCCCGTCTTTGGTCCTTACCTTGCCTACACAAATATCTCTTGCAAATACTTAACTCCACCAACTAAAGACAAACTTACTCGTGCAACAAACAAGATAACTTCAATAAAAACTGCACCGGTGATTGTCATCGGCACCATCCGAGACCCAGCAACCCCATATGAATGGTCTGTCGGGCTTCACCAAATCTTCAAAAACTCCAAATTGATTTCTCTCGATGCCGATGGCCACACTGGCCAGGGACGCGGCAGCGCCTGTGTTGATGAAGCGGTTGACGCTTACCTACTTAAGAGCAAAACGCCGAATAAAAACCTTACCTGTTCTCTTTAATCTACCCAAAAGTTGGTAAAGACCACCCCTCGCCATGGTGCAAAATATCTCCATGCGCTTAGACCATGTCTCTTATGTAACTTCCCATGATCAATTAGCTGACACCGTGCAACGCCTTGGTTCACGCCTAGGAACCACATTTGTTGATGGCGGTATCCATCCACGCTTTGGCACACGTAACTTCACCGCACCCCTTATTGATGGAAAGTACATCGAAGTTGTGTGCCCGCTCGATCACCCAGCAACAGAACAAACACCTTGGGGTAAAGCAGTTTCAAAGAAGGCTCAAGAAGGAGGCGGATGGCTAACCTGGGTATTTAGCACCGAAGACATTGCACCGATTGAAGAGAAGTTTGGTCGCAAAGCTGTTGATGGCCATCGCACCCGCCCAGATGGAACCGACCTTAAGTGGAAGCAAATTGGCGTAAAAGAAATAACCGATTCAAGAGAATTACCATTTTTTATCGAATGGTTGACTGAAGATCATCCCTCAAAAGACGGCTCAACCGTTTCAAAAATTGAAAAGATTGTTATCTCGGATAAAGATCAACTATCTGATTCTTGGTTTAAAGCCGAAATTCTTAACGGATTAGATAAAGTTTCAATTGAATGGGTAGACCCATCAACTCAAGAGGGAGAAACCGGAATAGTTTCCGTTCATGTGAGCACGCCTAATGGTTTGATCACAATCGATTGATTTGGTTGAAAACGAGATAAACCGAAGGGACTTTAACAACGATGATAAAGAAATTCTCAACCAAAATTGTTTTTGTGATATTTGAAAACCGTATTTCTCGTTTGATCAGATTTATCTTTAAATGGAATCTTCTTGCTGTACATGAAGGACTCACAACATCAAGATTAAAAAACAAACCAATTGACCGCAAAGGGAATCCCATGCCTTGGCTTGCTTTGCCCGCCATCGAATTCCTTGAAAGATGAACTTTAAAGGATTCACAATCTGTGAACTAGGGTCGGGGTCCAGCACTTTGTGGTGGGCTACCCGATGTAAAACAATCTTCACTTTTGAACATTCCCAAACTTGGCTTAATAAGCTGAATGAAAGAAATGCACACTCCAACATACATGGATATATACATCCAGAATATGGAATATTCGAAAATTTCGAAAAATTTAGCGCAGATGTGATCGTCATTGATGGATTAGACAGGACCAGCGCCTGCAATGAAATTCATCGGCAGATTACTAACGGCAAAGCTTCACCAGCCATGATCATTTTTGACAACGCAAATTGGTATCCGAAATCAAGCGAGTTGCTCGCCCAGCTGCGAGATTTCATTTCTATTGATTTTATTGGTTTCCCACCCATGGGTTTGGGAAAGCAAACTACGAGAATTTTTATTAATACAAAACGCGATTCTGCCTGGGTTAATGCAGTAAGAGTGTCAATTAACCGTGATAAAAGAGGTCATTTAATTGACGAATACACTCTTGAGTGAATCAATGAATTCAATGAAACGAGACAAAAAATAAGAATTATTCTCCGGACTCTCGTGAAAAGTTTTAGTATCCTGAAATAACAATTTCAATAAAACTATGAAAGTAAATTCCCACATCGAGAAAGTGAAAAAGGGGCGCAATACTGATTCGGTGAATAGAAATGCAATACAGACTAAATCTAAGTTCAGTGCAACCCTATGGTGCTAAGCATCAAGCAAGGGGTATAATTCAAGAATGCTGATTTCAGTCAAAATCCTAAAGTCTCTCTTTGAAGTCAATCCAAAAAATATTCTGCACGTAGGGGCACACAATGCCGAAGAGCTCGGTGATTATAAAAAAGCCGGCTGGGGATCAAACAAACGGATATGGATTGAAGCGCAACACGAACTCGCCAAGCAACTT
>JBEBBT010000067.1:0-8875 GCA_041158245.1 Actinomycetota bacterium
TAGCAACTATTGCGTTACTAGCGGTGGCGGCGTTTGCAGCTGGTTGGCTAGATGCGATAGGTGGTGGCGGCGGATTAATCCAGCTACCTGCGCTGCTACTTGCTTTACCAACCGAGTCCACCGCAATTGCAATCGGCACCAACAAAATTAGCAGTTTGATAGGCACTAGTGCCTCAGCAATCGCGTACTCGAAAAAAGTTAAACCACCACTTAGAACTGTTGGACCAATGATGGTGGCGGCTTTCGTAGGCTCAGTTTTCGGATCAATAGTTGCGGTGAGCATTAAGCCTGATGTTTTTCGTCCGGTAATTTTGGGGCTACTGATTGTGGTTTGGGTAATTACATGGAGAAATCCAGTGAGTGCGCTAAAGACCATTGAAGATCATGAACCACCATCCCATTCAAAACTAACTCCAATTTTGTGGGGACTGGGAATTGGGTTTTATGACGGTGCGATTGGTCCTGGTACCGGCATATTCCTGCTTGCGTTGTTAGTCAACGTAATTGGACTTTCATTCTTGCGAAGCTCAGCCACTGCGAAATTTGTTAATTTGGCAACTAACTTCGCATCATTGCTAGTTTTCTTAAGTTTCGGAAATATTTATTGGGCGCTTGGGATATCGATGGGTATGGCAAACCTTGCCGGAAGTCTTTTTGGCACCAAACTTGCGATTAAGCACGGCTCACCATTTGTCCGCAAGATTCTCTTAATTGCAGTTGCTGTCCTAATTTTGCGTTTGGCTTTTTCGCTCTTCTAACCTTTAAACTACCGCCACAACTTAAACAACAGAACCAATAAATAGAACCGGAGTCTCACTTGAACGAACTTGTTGCTATGGCCAGTGATTTACGAAAAGAACTGGTGCCACATTTATCTGACTCTGGATTAATCCTTGAAGAAGTTGTAATTCGCAAAGCTGGCAGAAGACTGTTAGTTCAAATAACCCTAGATAGCGAAGAAATCTTAAATTTAGATGACATCGCCGCTGGTAGTCGATTAATTGACCAAACCATTGAAGAAGAAAATCTCTTAGGAGATTCAGCTTTCACTTTGGAAGTTTCAAGTAGGGGAGTGGATCGGCCGCTTACTCATCCACGCCATTTTCGAAAAGATATTGGTCGCAAAGTTGAAATTACCACTGCGGATGGAACCTTTACAGATCGAATAAAAGCAGTTGATGGCGACGAAATCTCATTTGAATCTCACGATTCATTAAATGTTTCAAAAATAAAGAATGCAATTGTGCAGATTGAGTTTAAAAAGTTGGATGCAAATGAAGATTGATATGTCTCAACTGCGTTCAATCACGCAGAGTCTCGATATGCCGCTTGAAAGTGTGATACCGCCGATTGAAGAAGCGCTAATGATTGCCTACCTTCGGCTTAAAGGTGCAATCTCAGATACTCCAAAGCCTGGCGAATTTATTTCTTATTATGTTGATGGCAAACGAGTTCGAGTAGTGCTCGATTTGGAACTTGGTACCGTGAGCGTCCTGCTAACTGAAAAAGATGCAGAAGGAAATTACCTCGGAGAAGTTGATGACACTCCAGATGGGTTCGATCGAATCGCTACTCAAACCACTAGAAAAGTCTTAACCGATAAATTCCGCAAAGTAACTGATGCTGCTCAAACATTGGAACTTGAAAATCAAATTGGCACTATGGTCAATGGAGTAATTCAACAAGGTTCTGATCCAAAAATGGTGTTTGTGGATCTTGGAAAAATTGAAGCGCAAATGCCGCCGGCCGAACAAGTTCCAACTGAAAAATATGTACACGGCTCACGTCTACGCGTCATATTGGTAGCGGTGCGGCAATTAGCCAATGGAATGGTTGTGGTGGTTTCAAGAACCCACCCAGCGCTTGTTAAACAAATGTTCGCATTAGAAGTTCCAGAAGTTGCAGATGGCACGGTTGAAATTGTTGCAGTGGCTCGTGAAGCTGGTGCGCGCACAAAAATCGCAGTGCTTAGTCACAACCCGCAGGTTGCGGCAAAGGGAAGTTGCATTGGTCCAATGGGTGCCCGGGTGAATGCGGTGGTCAACGAGCTCAATGGTGAAAAGATTGACATCGTTGATTACTCCGATGATCCAGCGAAATTCTTGGCGGCCGCGCTCGCACCAGCACGTGTGGCGAGAGTGGAAATTACCGACCTTGAAGCCCGCCACGCTCGAGTATTCGTACCTGATTTCCAGCTCTCACTAGCCATTGGCAAAGAGGGGCAAAACGCTCGTTTGGCCGCTCGTTTGACTGGCTGGAAGATAGATATCCGCTCAGATGCAGACCCGCTTTACTCACAATCGGCTCAAATGCCAGCAAATGAGGGGTAGCATTCGTGCCCGCTGAATCAAATCTGCCACTTCGCACCTGTGTGGGATGTCGGAAGCGGTCAGCAAAAGAAGGTCTTGTACGCCTTGTCTTAATTGGCTCGCAATTGCAGGTCGATGAAGATGCAAAGCAAGATGGCCGGGGTGCTTATTTGCACAACAGCCTGAAATGTTTTGAGCAAGCCCTGAACCGCTCAAGTTTCGATCGAAGTTTTCGAAAGAAAGTTGATGCATCAGGAGTACAAAACTTTTTTCGTCCATAACCACTCATGCGCAAACGGAGCGTGTCAGGAATGAAATCCCGATGAGTACCAAATGAGTACGTCCAAAATGGTCGTACTTTCAAAGGCGCCTGGTTACTAGTTTTTAGTTCTCCGGGCCGAACAAGGAAGAGACATTGTCTAAGGTCCGGATCTATGAGATCGCAAAAGATCTCGGTGTTGATAGCAAAGTTGTAATTGCCAAACTCGCTGAGTTAGGTGAATTCGTCAAAGGTGCATCATCATCTATTGAAGCCCCAGTAGCTCGCAAACTTCGTGCAGAGTTTCCAGATGCGCCTGCCGCACCAGCTGAAACCAAACCTGCTGCGAAAAAAGTTGCCAAAAAAGCTGCTTCCAAAACTGTTAAAGAAGAAACTGCAGAAGTTGTAGTCGAGCCAGTTGTTCAAACACCTGAACCGACTCCTGCACCTGCTAAACCTGTTGAGCAAAAGCCTGAATCTCCAAAGGGTCCAGCTGCTGCCACTTTTAGTGCGCCGCCAACTCCAGGTAAACCTTCAACTCCACCTGCATCAAACCCAGGTTCAATGCCACCGCGCCCAATGGGTCCGCGCCCTGGCAACAATCCATTTGGAACTTCAGGTTCTGGCATGGGTCGCGCCCCGCGAACCGGCAACAATCCATTCGGAACTTCAGGTTCTGGCATGGGTCGTACAGATCGCGCCCCACGTGAAGGTGGAACTCGCGATGGAATGCCTCCCCGTCCAGGTCAAGGTCAACGACCAGGCGGTCCAGGTGCTGGTCGTCCAGGCCAAGGCGCGCGCCCAGGCGGCCCGGGTCAAGGCCAACGTCCCGGCGGTCCAGGTGCTGGTCGCCCAGGCGGCGGTTCGCGCCCAGGAGGATTCCCATCATCTGGAGCGCCAGCAGGCGGCCCACCTCGTCAAGGTGCTACTGGCGGTCGCGGTAACGCAGCCGGTGCTTTTGGTCGCGGTGGAAAACCAGGCGGTTCAAAAGCCAAGAAATCAAAGCGCACAAAGCGTCAGGAATTCGACAATCTAACTGCTCCAGTTTTAGGTGGCGTATCAATTCAGCTTGGTGGCGGCGCAACTGTTCGCCTACCACGTGGTGCATCGCTAACTGACTTTGCTGAAAAAATTGGTGCAAATCCAGCAGCACTTGTAACCATCATGTTCAAACTTGGTGAAATGGTTAACGCAACTCAATCGGTTGATGATGACACATTGAAACTTCTTGGAAGCGAACTTCAATACGAAGTTGAAGTTGTATCACCTGAAGAAGAAGATCGTGAACTACTTGAATCATTCGATCTTGAATACGGTGAGTCCGAAGAGTCTGATGAAGATCTTGCACCGCGCCCACCAGTTGTAACTGTTATGGGTCACGTTGACCACGGTAAGACTCGTTTGCTCGATGCGATTCGAAACACAAATGTTGTAGCTGGTGAAGCTGGCGGTATTACTCAGCACATTGGTGCATACCAAGTAATTACGCAACATGAAGGTATCGAACGCGCATTAACGTTTATCGATACTCCAGGTCACGAAGCGTTTACCGCAATGCGTGCTCGTGGTGCAAAAGTTACTGATATCGCAGTTCTAGTGGTTGCAGCAGATGATGGTGTTAAGCCACAAACGATTGAAGCACTGAATCACGCGCAAGCGGCAGATGTTCCAATTGTGGTTGCAGTTAACAAGATCGATAAAGAAGGCGCAGACCCAATGAAGGTCCGTAGCCAATTGACTGAATATGGATTGGTTGCCGAAGAATTTGGCGGCGATGTCATGTTCGTTGATGTTTCGGCACGTCGCGGAGACGGTATTGCTAATTTGCTAGACGCAGTTTTGCTAACCGCAGATGCTGCAATCGACTTGCGCGCTAACCCAACCACTGATGCACAGGGTGTTGCGATTGAAGCTCACCTCGATCGCGGTCGTGGACCAGTTGCAACTGTGCTTGTACAACGCGGAACTTTGCGTGCAGGTGACTCGATTGTCGCTGGTGAAGCATTCGGCCGCGTTCGTGCGATGTTGGATGAAAACGGAAATCAACTAACCGAAGCTCCACCTTCGCGTGCAGTTCAGGTACTTGGTTTGAACACTGTTCCAGGAGCTGGTGATTCATTCTTAGTAGTTGCTGAAGACCGAATTGCTCGGCAGATTGCACAAACTCGTGCGGCTCGTGAACGTAACGCACAACTTGCCAAACGCCGTGCCCGTCGCACCCTCGAAGACTTCTTGGCTTCGGTTGAAAAGGGTGACGTGCAAGAACTCAAACTCATCATCAAGGGTGACGTTTCTGGTTCGGTTGAAGCACTTGAAGATGCATTGCTGAAGATTGATGTTGGAAATGAAGAAGTAGAACTTCGCGTAATCCACCGCGGTGTTGGTGCAATCAACCAAAGTGACGTCACTTTGGCTGCCGCATCTGATGCGATTGTGATTGGCTTTAACGTTCGACCTGAAGGACAAGTTCGAGATTTGGCAGATCGAGAAGGCGTAGAAATTCGTTTCTATTCAGTCATTTACGCTGCGATCGAAGAAATTGAAAAAGCTCTCAAGGGAATGCTCAAGCCAGAATTCGTTGAAGCCGAATTGGGTACAGCAGAAGTTCGTGAAGTCTTCAAGTCGTCCAAAGTCGGAACAATCGCTGGTTGCATTGTTCGCACTGGAACCATCAAGCGAAATACCAAAGCTCGTTTGGTTCGCGATGGCATCGTAGTTGCAGACAATCTAACTATCGACTCATTGCGTCGCTTCAAAGATGATGCAACCGAAGTTCGTGAAGGTTTCGAGTGCGGTATTGGACTTGGAAGCTTTAATGACATCAAACCTGAAGACATTATCGAAACTTGGGAAATGAAAGAAAAGCCACGCGCTTAATTTCAAGAGACTAAAGAAGGTGTGACATGGCCGATGCCGCTCGCGCTCGCCAAATCGCTGAAAGAATTTTGGTGATTGTGGCAGAGACAGTAGAAATGCGAATCAAAGATCCGCGCATCGGCTTTGTCACATTTACTGCAGCTCGGCTCACTTCCGATTTACGAGAAGGAACTGTTTTCTTTACGGTACTTGGTGATGATGAAGCTCGCGAAAACACTCTGATTGCTTTGAATTCCGCCAAAGGCGTCATTCGAACCGAAATGGGTAAGCGCTTGGGTATGAAACACACACCATCGCTTACTTTCATTCCGGATGCGCTTCCCGAAACTGCAGCACACATTGATGCGCTTTTGCAAGAAGCTGCTGCAAATGATGCAAAAGTTCACGAGCAAGCAGTCGGTGCGAAATTCGCCGGCGACGCAGATCCATACAAACGCGCTGATTCTGAATAAAAATGTCTTTCACCAGTAGCGGAATCATCGTTATTGATAAGCCGCAAGGTTTGACTTCACACGACGTGGTTGCCAAAGTTCGAAAGAAATTGGGAACCAAAAAAGTCGGGCACGCTGGAACTTTAGATCCAATGGCAACTGGTGTCCTAGTTTTGGGAATCAACCAAGCTACGAGACTGCTCGATTTCATTGTTTTTGGCACCAAGGAATATGAAGCAGTTGTCAGACTCGGCCAAGCAACCATCACAGATGACGCCGAAGGTGAAATAGTTTCCGCAACTGATGCAACTCATATTTCTGATGATGAAATTCAATATGCATTTGCAAAATATCGAGGTAGGTTTTTACAGCTTCCATCAAAGGTTTCTGCAAAAAAGATTGACGGTAAGCGAGCGCACGCACTTGTGCGCGAAGGTGTTGAGTTTGAACTCACTGCCAAAGAAATTGAAGTGTTTGAACTTGAAGTTCAAGGTATTAACAGAACCCAGAATTTTGTTGATGTAAACATCCGGGTTAAATGTTCTGCTGGAACCTATATCCGCTCGATTGCCCGAGATGTCGGCGATGATTTGGAGGTTGGCGGGCACCTCACTTCTTTGCGTAGAACACTGGTTGCTCCATTTTCCTTGAAAGAAGCGCAGGATTTGGAAAGCGATTTAACATTAATTGATTTATTCACGGCTACCACATCGGTTCTGCCACAATTCGAAGTCAGTGAACAAATCGCAAAAGAAATTACGTTTGGAAAACCACTTGATGCTTCAATTGTTCCGGCTAGCGGGATTTCCGCACTTACCTTTGAAAATAAGGTGATGGCGATTGTGGATAAGGCAAGCGCAAACGAAATTTCCTATCGGGTAGTTATGACTACAAATATTGAGGACTAGAGTTTTCATATGAGTGCGGTAGTAACCATCGGCGTATTTGATGGCGTTCATAATGGCCATCAGGCTCTTGTTCGCCAGACAATCGAAATTGCGAAGGAATTAAACCTCACTCCCGTCGCCCTAACTTTCGATCCGCACCCGATGACAATTATTCGAGGAATGACGATAGATGCTTTAACTACCATCAATCGTCGAATTGAATTGTTGGAAAATCTTGGAATAGAAAAAGTACAGGTTTGTAATTTTGATACAAATCGTTCAAACCAATCTGCAAAAGATTTCATAAATGAAATTTTGATTGATGGGCTAGATGCAAAACATGTCGTGGTTGGAAAAGGCTTTCGATTTGGAAAAGGGGCTAGCGGAACTATCCAAACATTGTGCGATTGCGGAATTGAAGTCACCGAGGTTGAGCAAGTTATTGAAGCTGGTGAACGGGTTTCTTCAACTCGAATCCGAGAATTGGTTTCCAGGGGAGAAATTGAAATGGCGAATCAGTTGCTTTCACGAAATTTCAGATTTGAAGGAATTGTTCAAAAAGGTAAACAGCGGGGAAGGGAGCTGGGCTTTCCAACCGCAAATGTGATTCCTCAAACTAATCTGGCAGTGCCAGCTGATGGGGTTTATGCAGGCTGGCTGATCAACCTTGCGTCGCATCAAAGTTATCCAGCGGCAATTTCGGTGGGGACAAACCCAACTTTTGACGATGTAAAGAGCCGGGTGGTCGAGGCCTTTGCTATCGATCAAATCGATCTGGACCTATATGGGGAGCACATGGCAGTGGATTTTGTGAGCAATATCCGCCCAATGCTGGCATTTGACTCACTTGAAGACTTAATAAATGCAATGCATAAAGATGTGGACCTGGCCCGAATTGCCCTGAATTTATAAGGTCTGGGATTTGGGCTACTTCAGGCTTTGAGAGTAACCTTCGCCCGCTAACAACTAGCAAGACGGTGCGCGAGTCGAACGCCTTAGCCATCCGTGACTTAAACCGCGTTCGTGGAGATATCCAATGTCTGCTGACAAGCAAAAGTTAATGGCTGACTATGCCCGCACCCAAGGTGACACAGGCAGCCCAGAAGTTCAGGTTGCGATTCTTACTGACCGTATCAATCACCTAACCGAACACCTCAAGACTCACAAACACGATCACCACAGCCGTCGCGGTTTGCTTCTGCTCGTAGGTCGTCGTCGTCGCCTTTTGCAATACCTGCAAAAAGTTGACATCAATCGTTACCGCGTTCTTATCGAACGTCTTGGTATCCGTCGATAGTTTGTAAATGAGGCATCCACTCGAAAGAGTGGATGCCTTAACAAAATTAAATAAAGAAAATCACCGCAATGAGGCCTGGATGTGCCTTAAAGGTCGGTCCTCGGTAGTGGTATTCGAAATAACTTCGAGTACTTCGATCGACGATTCGATCTCCACGGACACCTGGGCCTCCAATTAACACAAAGGAGGGAACCCATGACGGGTCCCGAAGTATTTACCTCAGAAGCAGTGATCGACAACGGCGCATTTGGCGTTCGTCGAATTCGCTTCGAAACCGGTCGTCTTGCACGTCAAGCTTCTGGTTCTGCAGTTGTTTATTTTGATGATGAAACAATGTTGCTTTCAGCAACCACTGCATCAAAATCTCCACGCGATCAATTTGATTTCTTCCCACTCACCGTGGATGTCGAAGAAAGAATGTATGCAGCGGGACGTATCCCAGGTTCGTTCTTCCGTCGTGAAGGTCGTCCAACTGAAGATGCAATTTTGACTTGCCGTTTGATCGACCGTCCACTTCGCCCAGCATTCGTAAAAGGATTGCGTAACGAAGTTCAGGTAGTGGTCACTGTTTTGTCACTAAACCCACAACATCTTTACGACGTTATTGCAATCAATGCTGCGTCTATCTCAACCCAGCTCGCTGGATTGCCATTCTCAGGTCCTATCGGTGGCGTGCGCGTTGCATTAATCAAGGGTCAATGGGTCGCATTCCCACAACACGATCAACTTGAAGATGCAGTTTTCGACATGGTGGTCGCAGGCCGCATTGTTGATGGTGACGTTGCAATCATGATGGTGGAAGCAGAAGCAACCAG
>JBEBBT010000068.1:0-10280 GCA_041158245.1 Actinomycetota bacterium
ATAGGATTGAAAAACGGTGTTAATGCTGCGCTTGTAAGGACGCAATGTGGTGATGTCACGTTCACCTAATTTGATTTGACCTTCTGAAGGTTGATCAAGTCCAGCCACCATTCGAAGTGTGGTGGTCTTTCCACAGCCAGAAGGTCCTAGCAATGCAAAAAAGGATCCAGCCGGAATCGTCAACGAGAGGTTGTCGACGGCGGTAAATGCCCCAAAAGATTTGGTTAGATTGACTAGATGTAAATCTTCTACTTTAGAGCTTTCAATAGCTACCGCCACCGAACTACCTTTCGTTTTTTATGCACCTGAAAGAGTGCTGAATTGATCTGCAAATGATGCGTGTTGTTCGTCAGTCAATGCCATGAAAGTTTTGACGCGAGAAAGTGTTTGCTCGGTTGGGAAGATGGCTTCATTGTTTACCATTGAAGGGTCAATCTTTTCCATTGCTTCTTGGGCACCATTTACTGGCGTGATGTAATTTACATAAGCTGCAATGCGCGCTGCATTTTCTGGCTCATAGTAGAAATTCATCCACTTTTCAGCATTCTTTTTGTGGGTTGCACCGATTGGAATAATCATGTTGTCAGTCCACAAAGTTCCACCAGCTTCAGGAACTGCAAAACCATATTTCTTGGTGTTATTCAAGAGGTCGCCAGACCATGCAATAGCCGCAACAACTTCACCACGTGCCATTGCCGGCTTGTAGTCATTGCCCATTACTGCGCGAATCTGTCCTTTATCGATTTGTTCTTGCAACATTGCAATTGCATCTGCGAAATCAGAATCGGTGAAGTTGCTCGCATCAATTCCCATTGCTTGCAACGTAATGCCCATGGTGTCTCGCCATTCGCTCAGCAAAGTAACGCGGCCCTTTAGTTTCGGATCCCAAAGTTCTTCAAGCGAAGTGAGCTCAGTTTTGCCAGTAAGTTCTTTCAGCTTTTCACGATTCCAACCGATACCGCCAAATCCGCTTTGCCATGGGAGGCTGTATTCGCGATCAGGATCGAAGCCAACGCCTTTCCAAGCGTCACCCATATTTGCTGAATTAGGAACATTCGCTGCGGTGATTTTTTGAGCATATCCCTTGCGAATCCAGTAAGCCGCCATCCAGTCTGTTGGCGTAACAATGTCGCGACCAGTTCCCTGTCCCGCTTCTAATTGGGTGCGAACTTTGGCCAAGAATTCATCGTTGTCGTTGTAGTCTTCGTTGTATTCAACGGTTACACCGGTTTGTTCTTGGAAAATTTCTAATGTTGGGTAATTGCCTGCATCATCGATGTCGATGTAGTCAATCCATGTAGACCAATTCAAAACTTTTTCTTTATCTGAAAGGTCTTTTACTTTGGTTGGTGTTGGATTTGAGTTGCTGACTCCACATGCGGTTGCAAACGCGGCAGCACCACCAATTGCACCTACCTGCAGAACTCGGCGGCGGGTCATCGCATTTAGGAATGCGCGTGATTCTGGATCCAATGGTTTGTTAGTCATTATTCCTTTTCCTTTATGCGAGTGATGCCATTACGTGCTTGACGCGGGTGTAGTCCTCAAAACCGTACATAGACAAGTCTTTGCCATAGCCAGAGTGCTTGAAACCACCATGCGGCATTTCGGCAACAATCGGAATATGAGTGTTAATCCACACAGCACCGAAGTCTAGGTATTTCGACATGCGCATGGCGCGAGCAAAGTCGCGTGTCCAGACGCTAGATGCAAGGCCATAATCCACACCATTTGCCCATTCGATTGCTTGCTCTTCAGAGCTAAAGCGCTGAACAGTCATAACTGGGCCAAAGATTTCTTGTTGAATCATTTCGTCGTCTTGCTTCAAATTCGCAACCACTGTCGGAGCGATGTAGAAACCCTTGCTATCTTGACGAGAGCCACCGGCCACAATTTCAGCATGTTTTGGTGTGCGTTCTAAGAAGCCAAGAACTCTTTCCAATTGGTTCGAATTATTTACTGGTGGCACAAATCCCTCACCAGCAATGCCACCATCGAGAGTTGTTGCGGTGTTTTTAGCCTGCTCAGCTAAAGCTGCAACGAACTTGTCATAAACCTTGTCTGCAACTAGCACTCGAGTTGCAGCAGTGCAATCTTGTCCAGCGTTGAAATAGCCAGCGACCGCTAGCCATTCGGCGGCTGCTTCGATATCTGCATCTTCGAAAACAACAACCGGTGCTTTGCCACCGAGTTCTAGGTGAACACGCTTCAAGTTCTTGGCTGCTGAACCTGCAACTTCCATGCCTGCGCGAACTGAACCAGTGATTGCGACCATCTGTGGGGTTTTGTGTTCAACCACCATTCGACCCGTGTCTCGATCGCCAGCAATTACGTTGAATACACCTTTTGGAAGAACTTCCCCCATTAATTGCGCCATGCGAATCGTTGAAAGTGGTGTGGTGTCAGAAGGTTTTAAAACTACAGTGTTACCTGCGGCAATCGCTGGTGCAAATTTCCAAACTGCCATCATCATTGGATAGTTCCAGGGAGTTACCTGTCCGATAACACCAATTGGCTCACGACGAATGAATGAAGTGAAGCCTGCCATGTATTCACCTGCACTCTTACCTTCAAGCATGCGTGCAGCGCCAGCAAAAAATCGAATCTGATCGATCATTGGTGGAACTTCTTCAGAGTTTGTTACAGCGATTGGTTTGCCGGTGTTCTCGCATTCCAATTGCACAATTTCGTCAGAGTGTTTTTCAAAAATGTCTGCAATATCTAGTAAGGCTTTTTGTCGCGTTGCGGGAGTTGCATCGCGCCAACCTGGAAAAGCTTCCTTTGCTGCTGCATACGCATCATCAACATCTTTCTGCGTTGAGACTGGAGCTTTTGCAAAAACTTCACCTGAAGTTGGATTAATTAAGTCGGTGGTTTGGCCACTTGATGATGGACGAGATTCTCCATTGATGAAATTCTCAACTGTGCGCACGAACGCCCTCACTTTACCTATGACTAGATCACGGATTTGAGGCTCAAGGTAGTTGAGTACGGGAGATTTCGCTAGCCTCTAGCCGAAAAATTTGCTCTAAAAAACGAAGATTTACTCTCCTGTAACCGAACTCTAGGAATTCGGTGCAATTTTGTGAGTTGCCCCACAGGTTTGCCCTATTTTTCGACCGCCGCCAACTGCCCGCAGGCACCGTCGATTTCCCGACCGCGAGTGTCTCTGACAGTGACAGTTACTCCGTGCGATTCAAGCCGGCGAACAAACTCCCGTTCATCCCGCGGATCGGATGCGGTCCAAATTGAACCAGGAGTTGGATTCAACGGAATTAGATTGACGTGCACTAATTGCCCGGCAAGTAACTCACCTAAGAGGTCTGCTCGCCATGCTTGATCATTGATGTCTTTAATCAATGCATATTCAATTGAAACTCTGCGTCCAGTTGCATCAGCGTAAGTCCAAGCAGCATCGAGCACTTCTTTAACTTTGTGGCGAGTATTGATTGGCACCAACGTGTCACGTAATTCATCATCAGGTGCATGTAATGAGACTGCCAATCGAAGTGGCATACCTTCTTTTGCAAGTTGCAAAATTTTTGGCACAAGACCAACCGTTGAAACCGTGACACTTCTCGCAGAGATTCCAAGACCTTCTGGATTTGGCTGCACTAAACGACGAATCGCACCAAGAGTTCTTTCATAGTTAGCAAGCGGTTCGCCCATTCCCATGAACACAACATTTGATACGCGTCCCTCGCCACCAGCAACTTCACCTCGCTTCAATGCTCTCGCACCTGCAAGGACTTGTTCGACTATTTCGGCAGTAGAAAGATTTCTAGTTAAACCACCCTGACCAGTTGCGCAAAATGGGCAGTTCATTCCGCATCCTGCTTGCGAAGAGATGCACATAGTGATGCGTTCTGGATATCGCATTAAGACGCTCTCCACCAAGGATCCGTCGTGAAGGCGCCAAACTGTTTTTACGGTCGTACCGTTATCGCAATCAAGATTTCTTACTGGGGTGAGCAAATTTGGTAAGAACTTTTCTTTGATTTCAGATGCTAATTCTTGTGGGATATCTGTCCAAGTGGATACATCATCTGAGAGATGTCCAAACCAGTGTCGTGAAACTTGGTCTGCACGAAATGCAGCAATCCCAGCTTCCGCAAAAGCTGCTTTTCTTTCTGCCAATGAATAATCCACAAGGTGTTTAGGCGGTAAACCTTTTTTAGGCGCTGTGAGAATTAATTCTCCAGGAAGTGGTTTCATTTATATTCCAAATACTTGTGTTATTAGTACCCAACCAACGAATGCGTTGATTAAATGTGCGTCAACCCGATCAAGCACTCCGCCGTGACCTGGAATCACATCGCTCGAGTCCTTGATCTGCAAATCTCGTTTTATTGCACTCTCAATTAGATCGCCGAATGTTGCAGTAACGGTAAGCACTAATGCCATTGCAAAACCTTGCAACATTGAAATGTCGAGGAAGTAATTCGGAATCACAAAAACGCCGATGAGTAACTGAAGGATTAATCCTCCAGCAAAACCTTCCCAAGTTTTTCTTGGACTAATAATCGGAGCCATCTTATGCTTGCCAAAACGAACACCCGCAAAAAAGCCGCCGGTGTCATTTGCGATGGTTAGCAACATCACCGAAAAAACTCGTTCAAATCCATTTTCATGGTGGGCCAAATCAACTGAAAACGACAACATGGCTGCGATATAAATGATTGCTACAGAAAATGCGCCGATGTCATTCGCAAATCCGGCCGGTCCCCACTTAAGTCGAAAAATTGAAAGTGAAATCCAGGTACCCATAGCAACTACAAGTGAAACTTGTAATCCGCCAAAGTAAGTCAGAAGAACGATAAGAGCAATTGCGACAAGACCGATATAAAACATAAAGCCATTTCGCAAGCCAAAAATTTTGAAAACTTCTCGGCTTGCAAATCCAGCAAACACTGAAGCTAATAATGCATAAAAAACCGGATTGAAATAGAGAGAGCCAATCAAAAGTGCAAAGAGCGCTAGACCAACAATCGTTGCGACTTGAAGGTTGCGTCCAGCTTTTTGATTTTCAACCATTTTAAACTTCGAGTAACTCTGCTTCTTTGTGCTTCAAAATCTCATCAATGGTCGATGTGTGCTTGTTTGTCACTTCATCAAGATGCTTTTCTGCCCGACGAACGTCATCCTCGCCCGCATCTCCATCTTTTTGTAACTTGTCCAAGCTGTCCTTTGCATTGCGACGAATATTGCGAATAGAAATCTTTGAATCTTCCGCTTTACCCTTAGCTTGTTTGATGTATTCCTTACGGCGTTCTTCGGTGAGTTGCGGCAGTGGCACACGGATGACTTGACCATCAGTAGATGGGTTAACACCAAGATCTGAGTCTCTGATTGCCTTTTCGATTTGAGCTACAACGCCTTTATCGAACGGGCTAACAATGATTAAGCGCGCTTCTGGTGACTGGAAAGAAGCAAGTTGTTGCAAAGGAGTTGGGGTTCCGTAGTACTCCACCACAATCTTGTTGAACATTGCAGGGTTTGCACGTCCAGTTCGAATGGTGCTGAAATCTTCACGAGCAACTTCAATTGCCTTATCCATCTTCGCTTCAGCTTCGGCAAGAATTTGGTCAATCATTATTTGCTCCTAACAAATGTTCCGATACGGTCTCCAGCAACTGCGCGTGCAATATTGCCGTCGACCAGCAAGTTAAAGACATGAATTGGCAAGTTGTTGTCGCGACACAAACTGATTGCAGTTGCATCTGCAACTTTGAGATTACGACCTAAAACTTCATCGTGAGAAATCTCTTCGATCATTTTTGCGTCAGGATTTGTTTTCGGATCAGAGTCGTAAACCCCATCCACTCCCTTTGCCATCAAAACAATTTCGGCACCTGTTTCAAGCGCTCTTTGAGCAGCGCATGTATCTGTTGAAAAGTATGGTGCACCAAGTCCGGCACCAAAAACCACAACTCGTCCCTTTTCAAGATGTCGAATTGCGCGAAGTGGTACGTATGGTTCTGCAACTTGACCCATAGCAATTGCAGTTTGAACTCGAGTTGGGCAGCCTTCTTTTTCTAAAAAGTCTTGCAGTGCTAGGCAGTTCATGACAGTTCCGAGCATGCCCATGTAGTCAGCGCGAGCGCGATCCATTCCGCGCTCAGAAAGTTGAGCACCTCGGAAGTAATTTCCACCACCAATAACAATTGCTACTTGAGTACCATTTCGAACGATATCGGCGATTTGCTTAGCAATATTTTGAACAGTGTCAGGGTCAACACCTAGTCCACCGCCACCAGCGAATGCTTCACCTGAAAGCTTTAAGAGAACGCGAGACCAACCACCCGCTGGAACACCTGACCATTTTTCGGTTGAACTCATAACCCGCTCCCTTCAAGCCCTAGTCTGCCACGCATAGAACAATGGCGGTGACAATTGCCACCGCCATTGAACTTAATTTCACTTCGTTATGCCACTTCGAATCGCACGAAACGTGAGACTGTGGTGCCAGCGTCCGCCAAAATCTGGCGAACTGTCTTCTTGTTGTCTTGTACTGAAGCTTGATCTAGAAGCACAACATCTTTGATGAAACCATTTACACGGCCTTCAACAATTTTGGCAATTGCAGCTTCCGGTTTACCTTCTTCACGTGCAGTTGCTTCTGCAATGCGCTTTTCAGTTTCGATTACATCTGCTGGGATGTCGTCAGCTGAAACATATTGCGGACGCATTGCTGCAATTTGCATTGCAACAGCACGAGCAACATCAACATTGCCGGTGTATTCGACCATCACACCAACCTGTGGTGGAAGGTCTTCACTGCGGCGGTGGAGATAAACCGCGGCTTCACCATCAAATACTGCAACTTGACCAAGTTCTAGCTTTTCACCAATAACTGCTGAAAGACCTTCGATTTCTTCAGCCACAGTGCGACCATTTACTGCAACCGCATTTGCGGCTTCAACAGTTGTGGCCTTTGCGCCTGCAACTGCAGCAACTACAGATGCTGCAAGCTTTTGGAAATCTTCATTCTTTGCAACGAAGTCGGTTTCGCAATTTAATGCAATTAGTGCTGCACCAGTGTTTGCAACCAAACCATTTGTTGCTTCACGCTCTGCACCGCGCTTTGCAGCTTTTGCTGCACCGCTAATGCGTAGTAATTCAACAGCTTGATCAAAGTCGCCGTTTGCTTCTTCGAGTGCCTTCTTGCATTCCATCATGCCGGCAGCAGTGATGTCACGCAGTTTCTTAACGTCTTGGGCGCTAATCGCCATTTTTTATTCCCTCTATCTTTATTGCGCAGCAGGTTCGTCAGCGACCACAGCTGCAGGAGCATCAACAACAGGTTTTTCAGAAGTCTTGCTTGCGCGAGCTTTCAAACCTTCAACCGCAGCATCTGCGATTACACGAGTTAGCAAATCAACTGCGCGAATTGCGTCATCATTACCTGGAATTGGGTAATCAACAACGTCTGGATCGCAGTTAGTGTCAAGGATTGCAATAACTGGGATACCCAATTTGCGAGCCTCTTTGACAGCCAAGTGTTCTTTGTTGGTGTCGACGACCCAAATTGCGCTTGGGGTCTTTGCCATATCGCGAATACCGCCGAGCATGCGGGTTAGTTTGTCTTTTTCGCGACGAAGAATCAAAAGTTCTTTTTTGGTCAAACCAGATGCTGCAGAATCTTCAAGATCGCGAGCTTCAAGTTCTTTCAAGCGAGTTACACGCTTTGAAACAGTTGCGAAGTTAGTCAACATACCGCCCAACCAGCGTTCGTTGACGTATGGCATTCCAACCCGCTTTGCGTGTGTTGAAACTGCTTCTTGTGCTTGCTTCTTGGTTCCGACAAACAAAATGGTGCCACCGTGTGCAACTGTTTCGCGAACGAATTCGTATGCCTTGTCGATGTGACCGATAGATTGATGTAGGTCGATTACGTAGATGCCAGAGCGTTCAGTCAAAATGAAACGCTTCATCTTTGGATTCCAGCGTCGAGTTTGGTGTCCGAAGTGAACACCGCTGTCGAGCATCTGGCGCATTGTGATAACGGCCATGGCCATAGTCCTTTCAGTGGTCATGCAAACGCACAACCTTGTGGTTGTTTGTTGAACACTTTTGTGTTCAGCCCTGGCAATCTCCAATGACCGCAAACTAAATTCTTAGTCCGACCACGGTCTTTGGCTGTGTGGACCCACAGTCAAGATTGCGCGAATTAGCTAGCCGCAGTGGCTAGCGGGGGTGAGTGTACCTTCATTTCTAGAGCACGATTAACAGCCAAAAACAGATGGATTTATGCACAACTTTGTTCAAAAGACTCACAAATTGGCGATATTGGCTCAAATTCGCAGATGACGTTCAGAATATTGCTTAGTTTGCTTCTACTCCCATCTTTGCTGGCCCCACCAAGCTCCGCCACAACGACCAGCCCAAAAGCCCAGGCGGTATTGCCCGCAAGTGGAGTTTGGCTTCGGTTGCCAGTAATCCCCTGGCCGAACTGGAAGCCGGGTCATCGCGGACTAGATATTCAAGCGCCGGCTGATTCTGAGGTTTTTGTGCCAGCGACTGGAATTGTTATTTGGGTTGGTCGGATTGGTAAAACAGTTGGACTCACAATCGATGCGGGTTCATCTATTAAACACACCCTCACAGGCGTGGAGTCTGAATTAGTGATTGGACAGAAAGTAAAACTGGGCCAATTTGCTGGTTGGGCAATTACAAATCAACATTGTGAAAATTTAGATTGCATACATTGGAGTGTGCGGCAAAAAGGAAGATACATAGATCCCCGTTGGTTGTTAAAACCAATTGTGTATCGATTACCTAAGCGCGCGGATGCGCTTGTTGATAAGCGCTTTTGAGTCGCGCCGCAGACACATGCGTATAAACCTGAGTAGTTGCAAGACTTGCATGGCCTAGTAGTTCTTGCACAGTTCGCAAGTCGGCTCCTCCTTCAACTAAATGTGTTGCGGCTGTGTGGCGCAGTCCATGCGGACCCATCAATGGGGCATCAGCTAAGTGTCCAAGCACTTCATAAATCATTTCTCGAACTACACGTTGATCAATTCTTTTGCCACGGATTCCAAGAAAAACCGCATTCGTATTTTCTTTCAACATTTCAGGTCTACCAACCTGTAACCATCTTTCCAATGCATCACGAGCCGGAATTCCAAATGGCACAGTTCTTTGCTTATTGCCTTTGCCGGTGACTCTAATTGTGTTGTCCGCAAAATTAATATCAATCAAATCTAAACCTACTAGCTCAGACACTCGAATTCCAGTCGCGTAAAGAAGTTCGAGGATTGCAAGATTTCGGATGCCAACCGGATTGTCATCATCTGACGAAATGCTTGCAACATTAAGCACTTCGTTAACCTGATCGGTAGTTAAATAATTAGGAAGAGTTTTTTTAGTCTTGGGAGGAACGAGCATTAAACCAACATCGCTATTTAGTTTCTTGGTCTTAACTGCCCACGCAGTAAACGCCCTAACTGCGGCAACTCTTCTTGCGGTGGTTGCTGGACTATGAGATTCAAATTCACTTGCAAGCCAAATTCGCAAAATGCTTAATGACAGGTCGCTCAATTCATTACAGTCATTTTGCGCCATGACAGAAAACAATCTCTCCACATCTGCTACATACGCACGCACAGTGTGTTGACTTCTTCCGCTTGTGTTTAGCAGGAAGTCAGCAAATTCAATTAATGCTTTATCGAGCTGACCTGGAAGTTCTGTGGACACAGGTACAAGTTTGCCTCGAATACCTGCAAATCAGTGTGAATACTGCGGATAGTCCCCAATAATGAGTTCACAAATTTCAGCCACATTGGTAACCAGAATTGCACCGTCTCTAATTAATTGGTGGCAACCAGCCGAACTTGCCGAATGAACTGATCCTGGAACTGCCACTACATCACGCCCAATCTGAGTGGCTTCGCCTGCGGTTGACATGGCACCGCTTCTGATTCTGGCCTCAACCACAATGGTTACTTTGGCAAGGGCTGCAATTAATCGGTTTCGAATTAGAAATCTGTGTCGAATTGGAATTGTTCCAGGTGGAACTTCACTGATTAATAATCCCGACTCAGATATCTTTTCAAATAGTTGCGAATTGGTTTTGGGATAAAAGACATCTACCCCACCTGCCATGACTGCAACTGTGAAGCCATTTCCAACAAGTGCACCGTGGTGTGCCGCAGCATCAATTCCAAATGCCCCACCTGAAACTACGTTTAAGTTTAAACCGGCCAACTTCATCGCAAAATCAGATGCAATGTTTTCGCCATAATTGCTTGCACTTCGTGCGCCCACAATTGCTACCGATA
>JBEBBT010000069.1:0-5635 GCA_041158245.1 Actinomycetota bacterium
TTTGTGTAGTAGTGCTGTGTCAAGAACAGTTCTTGCGCATGGACCAACTTGATCAAGCGAGGACGCAAGTGCAATAACACCGTATCTAGAAACAGCACCATATGTCGGTTTAACTCCAACAGTTCCAGTGACCGCTGCTGGCTGACGAATTGATCCACCAGTATCTGAGCCAATTGCAAGTGGTGCTTCAAAAGCAGCAAGAGCTGCGGAAGAACCACCGCCCGAGCCACCTGGAATTCTCTCCAAGTCCCATGGATTTTTGGTTGGGCCAAAGGCTGAGTGTTCGGTTGATGAACCCATCGCGAATTCATCCATATTGGTTTTACCCAAAATGATGATGTCATTTTCGCGTAATTTCTTCACGACTGTTGCATCATAGGGTGGACGCCAATTTTCAAGCATCTTAGAACCTGCTGTAGTTGGTTCACCTTCCATTGCCAAAATATCTTTCAGCGCTAGTGGCACACCAGCCAAAGGTCCAAGTTTTTCTCCGGCTTTTCTTTTGGCATCGACTTTTGCTGCATCACTAAGGGCACTGTCCTTTGTAAGGTGCAAAAATGCATGAACCCGATCATCTACTTTTTCGATTTGATCAAAGTGTGCTTGTGTAACTTCTACACTTGAAAGTTCGCCACTTGCAATTGAAGTAGCAATCTCATTGGCAGTTAATTTGATGATTTCTTTACTCATGATTCATCCAAAATTCTCGGCACTCTAAAACGCGAATCCTCCGAGGAGGGTGCACCACTTAGGGCTTGGTCAGCAGTTAAACCAGGCCTTACTGCGTCTTCACGAAAAACATTTACCACTGGCACAGCGTGGGAAGTTGGTGGAATATCGTCGTTAACAACTTCACTCACTCGGGCAACAGCACCAAGAATTACATCAAGTTGTTCTGCATAATGGTCAAGCTCCTCGTTCGTGAGAGCGAGTCGGGCTAATTTCGCCAAGTGAGCTACTTCAGCTCGAGTAATAGATGCCATAGTGGCTAATACTAAGAGCCCTCAAAAATCTGGATTTAGCGTGCAACTTTTGTTGCTGCTTCAGGTCCTTTTTCAAGTAATACTAGGAATCCTGCGAGATCTAATATCGGGCGTCCAAGTTCTTCTGCTTTAGTTGCTTTTGAGCCAGCATTTTCACCAATTACAACAAAATCTGTGTTTTTCGAAACCGAACTTGCACTTTTCGCACCACGAGAGGTAACCGCATCTGCAGCAGATTCGCGAGTGAAACCTTCAAGCGAGCCAGTAATTACGATGGTTAAGCCAGCCAAAGTTTGTTCCCCCAATTCAATTTCTTCATCTTCGAAAAGGACACCGGCTTTCTTCCAGTTTGAGATGATGTCGCGGTGCCATTTAACGGTAAACCATTCTTTGACTGATTCAGCAATAACTGATCCAACGCCTTCAATTTTTGAGAGTTCTTCAAGAGGTGCATTTTGAATTGCATCGATGTTTCTAAATTCTTTTGCGAGAGCTTTGGCTGCAATCGGACCGACATGTCGCATAGATAGGGCACAAATGAATCGCCAAAGCTGCTTGCTCTTGGCTTGCTCAAGACTGGCTAACATTTTGTGAGCATTTGCAGTCAGCTCTATTGCACCACTTTTATTTTTTTTAGTAAAAAATTCACTTGCCAACAAGTCTTTTTCTTTTAATGCAAACAACTTAGCTTCATTTACTAGTACTCCATCACTTAGTAAAGCACTAGCAGCTTGAGCACCAAGATTTTCAATATCCAAAATAGCTCTACTTGCCAAATAAATAATGCGTTCACGCAATTGTGCCGGACAAGACTCCGCATTTGGGCAACGTAAATCCACATCCCCCTCTTTTTGCGCGCCTAAAGTTGATCCACATTCGGGGCATCTACTTGGCATCACAAATTTGCGTTCGCTTCCATCACGCAAAGCCACAACCGGTCCAACAATTTCAGGGATTACATCTCCAGCTTTTCGCAAAATAACCGTGTCACCGATTAGCACACCTTTACGCTCAACCTCTTCTTGATTGTGCAAAGTTGCCATTTCAACGACACTACCCGCAACTTTCACCGCTGCCATATGACCAAACGGAGTAGCGCGACCAGTACGCCCAACCGATACTCGAATATCCAATAATTTTGTATTAACTTCTTCAGGCGGATACTTATATGCAATTGCCCAGCGAGGTGCACGCGATGTAAATCCAAGTTGCTCTTGAAGGGCCAAAGAATTCACCTTGATTACTACGCCATCGATGTCATGCTCAACCGCATGCCGATTTTCTCCATGAAACTTAATAAACTTCAAAACATCTTTTGTTGATTTTAAAACTTTGTAGTGCTTACTTATTGGCAGTCCCCACGAATCTAAAATCTCATAAGCATCTGCTTGATTTACAAAACCTAATCCTGCTGATTCACCAATTCCATGTACCGTCATCCGCAATGGTCTACTCGCAGTAACCCTTGGGTCTTTCTGCCGCAAAGAACCTGCAGCTGCATTTCGCGGATTCGCAAAAGGCGCTTTCCCCGATTCAACCAAACTTGCATTCAGTTTCTCGAATTCAGCATTTGGGAAATAAATCTCACCGCGCACTTCAACTATTTCAGGTACAGCGGTTTTACCTTTGGCTTCTAGCCGATCTGGCACTCCAGAGATTGATCGCACATTCGCAGTTACATCTTCGCCAGTTGTTCCATCACCACGAGTTGCAGCCGAAACTAATTTCCCATTTTCGTAAGTTAAATTGATTGCAAGACCATCAATTTTCAACTCACACAAAAATTCACTATCGCCAACATTCTTTTCAACTCTAGCCACCCAGTCTGCAAACTCTTCATCACTAAAAACATTGTCAAGGCTCATCATGCGTGATCTATGTTGAATTGGTGCAAAATCTGTGGTGTATTCACCGCCAACTTTTTGAGTTGGTGAATCTGGAGTTCTTAACTCCGGAAAATCATTTTCAATCTTTACTAGTTCACGTTCAAACTCATCGTATTCACCGTCTGAAACCACTGGCGAATCTAGAACGTAATAACTGTACCGATATTCTTCAATTAAGTCGCAAAGCTCCTTATGCCTCAAACGTGCATCATGCAAGGCCTTGTCGCTTTTGCTCATCAACAAATTATCCTTCAGCCGTACGACGTGCCGAATCAATCATCACAGAACCGACGACTCGATCTCCATCGTAGAAAACGGCCTGCTGCCCTGGTGCAACTCCACGCAAAAACTCTTCAGTTCTAAAAGTTAATCCATCTGAGTCAATCGATGTGATTTCTGATTCAACTTGTGTTCCATGTGCACGCCATTGCACGCCAAGTTTTTGTCCAACTTCAAAGTCATTGTTAGTCACAGTTGCTTTAATTCCAGTAACTTCATTCACTTCAAGCAATCGCGGCGGGCCAACAAAAACAGTTTTTGATTTAACATCAATGCTGGTCACATATCGTGCAGCGCCATCTTCTGCTGGATTTCCAAGCGCTAAACCTCTGCGTTGTCCAATCGTGAATGTATGAGCTCCTTGATGTTCACCAACCACATCTCCACTCAACGCATCAACAATCTGGCCAGGTTGCGGACCTAATCTTGATTGCAAGAATCCAGCAGTGTCACCATCTGGAATAAAACAAATATCGTGGCTGTCCGGTTTTTTCGCCACCAATAAATCTAAGCTCTCAGCTTCTTTTCGAATATCTGGCTTTGTTGTATCCCCAACTGGAAATAGTGCTCGTTCCAATTGCCATTGTTCTAATACGCCTAAAACATATGACTGATCTTTTTGCGGATCAACAGCGCGATGCAATTCAACGCCACTTGGTCCATTTACGAGCTGGGCGTAGTGACCGGTACACACAGCATCAAACCCAAGGGCAAGTGCGCGATCAAGTAACGCCGAAAACTTAATTTTTTCATTGCATCGCAAACATGGATTTGGAGTTCTACCTTCAGAATATTCAGCCAAAAAGTCATCAACAACTCCAGCCTTAAATTCTTCGGCCATATCCCAAATGTAAAAAGGAATACCTAATACATCAGATGCACGTCTGGCATCGCGTGAATCCTCGAGTGAACAGCATCCACGCGCACCAGATCTAAAGGACTGTGGGTTGGCTGATAAAGCAAGATGTACCCCCGTCACCTCATGCCCTGCTGCAACAACACGAGCTGCTGCAACAGCTGAATCAACTCCACCTGAAAGTGCCGCCAGAATTTTCATTTGTCGTCTCTCATCAAAGTCGCTGCCTAGTTTTCCCTGCGCGGCGCGCACGTTCAACAGTTTCAGGCAAAATTCTTTCTAACTTTTCAATATCTGCAAGCGTTGAGGTTCTACCCAATGAAAATCTAAGCGCCCCAACTGCAGTGTCCTCACTAATTCCCATATTGAGAAGCACATGTGAAGGTTGTGGAATTCCTGCTGTGCAAGCTGAACCGGTCGAACATTCAACTTGAGCGGCATCAAGCAACATTATCAATGCATCACCCTCACAACCTTCGAATGAAAAATGCACATTGCCTGGTAAGCGATTCTCCCTATCACCATTCAAAATTGCGGTTGGCACATTTTTTTCAATTCCAGAAATTAATCGGTCACGAAGCTCTACTAAATGTGCTCGGTGTTCGGCAATTCGAGTTGTTGCGATTTTTACTGCTTCGCCTAAAGCTGCAATTAGATGGGTTGGAATCGTTCCAGATCGAACTTCCCGCTCTTGGCCGCCACCATGCAAAACAGGAACAGGCTTGAACTCTCTTCGCAAAATAAGTGCGCCAACACCCATTGGTCCGCCGATTTTGTGACCACTCAAAGTTAGTGCATCAACACCAAGTTCTTTGAAGTTTATTGGCAAAGCACCAACAGCTTGCACAGCATCTGTATGTACAGGTATTGAATATTTTTTCGCTAGTGAAACAATTTCTTCAATTGGTTGAATCGTTCCTACTTCATTATTTGCAAACATAATTGAAATCAACGCAATTTCTTCAGCACTTTTTTCCAAAGTAGCGCGGAGTGCTTCAACATCTACTGCACCGACTGCATCAACCTGCGCAAAAACTACTTCCGCATTTTCGCTCTGTTCCATCCAAAGTGCAGGATCTAAAACTGCATGATGTTCTATTGAAGAAATTACAATCTTGGTTCGCTTTGGATCTTGGTTATTTCGAAGCCAATAAATGCCTTTAATAGCTAAGTTGTCTGCTTCTGTACCACCCGAAGTGAAAATAACTTCACCAGGAAGGCAATTCAAAGCCGCGGCAATTTTCTCTCTTGCAACTTCAACTGCCTTGCGGGCACTTCTACCAGAAGCATGCAAACTTGAAGGATTGCCAGTTTCAATGAGTTGCGCTTTCATAATTTCAATTACTTCTGGAAATACGTCAGTTGTAGCAGCGTGATCAAGATAAACCATTAGTTTCCTGACCCCCTTGCAAGTTCAGCCAAAATTTCATCAGCATCAGCAACAATCGCCAAATCGGCTTTCGCAAATATCTCAGCCTCTGGGTCTTTGTTTACAGCAATTAGATAATTTGGCCTGCGCACTCCAACCATGTGGTGATATGCGCCGCTAACTCCAAATCCAATATAAACATGTGGACTAATGCTTTGCCCTGATTCTCCCACCAAGTCGCTTGCCTCAATGAATCCTTTAT
>JBEBBT010000070.1:0-7672 GCA_041158245.1 Actinomycetota bacterium
CGTCTGCAACAACCGTCTTCAAGTCATCTTCGTACACCTTCATTGACCATTTATTGAGAATCGAATCCCAGGTAAAGGATTTCTTTGAGCCTGGCCACTGAGCTCTGAACCATAAAAGATCTTTACCAATAGTTGGCTTTTCAGAAAACTTCCAACCTATTCGATCTCCCAAAAGTGCAGCTTCAGGTTTCTCAATTCTTTCAATGATCTTTGAATATTCCCCGAGTAAATTGTGTGGAGCACTTCGTTCGTTGTCTCGGTAATATCCAGTGGATCCTTGAGGTGCGCCAACTAATTGCAGTGTTGATTTCCATAAAAACGGTGAGGTTTTTGAGGAAGCACCTGAATAAGCCAAGCCAGGTTCACCGAATGCTGCGGCTAAATCCACATCACTAACTCGCGCACTTCTAATTGGACCCAAAGTGGTAGGAGTTTGAGATTGATAAACTGCAAAAAGTCTGGTCAATCCACCCTCAACTGGTTCCACAATCACAACATCAGCCAAATTAAGTGACCACTGTGGACGCGCTAGAGATACATCATCAATTTTCACAACCAATGTTGGAACGGTCTCATCTGCGCACTTACCGGTAATCGGAGAAGTCCAGCACGCAGGTGCGGTCGTCTGATTAGATTCAGAATCGGTTGGTTTCGCGGAGGTGTTTGCGCAAGCAACTAAAAAGAGTGACAGCGCAACCAATAAAATTCTTAGTTTCAAAATCTCCACCTCCTATAAAGCTTTTAAAGCGTTTGGCACTCGATCATCAAGATCAACTGCCGTTGGCATCTTTGTATGTCCTGCAAGTCTGAATAATCGTACTGCAGAACGAGCGTGAAGCAATTGAGACGCACCCACTGCATCATTGTGAAATCTTCTCGCTAGTTGAACACGCTTAGCAGCTCGAGCTAAATCAAAAACCATTGCAGCAGTGTTGGTCGCTGCCATTAAAGGCTCTAAATCTTTTTCGTCTCCGAAGTTCTCAAACAAAACTCCGGTTAAGTCAGATTCAGCTGTAAGGTAATCGCGAAAGGATTTTTCAGATGCGAATAGCACCTGCTCAAGGCTTGCCTTTAATACATTATTTGCCTGTTCATCTAATTTCCCGCTAGACACCAACCGGGCAACGCAGGTCGCACGGATAGCCAAATATTGGCGCAAAGAATTCAAGGAGTTATCTCGCCTGACGTGAGTCCAGTCCAATCTGCCAGCCAACGAAGATAATTTCCAAACAAAATAAAGCAGTATCAATAACCCCAATAGGACTTCAAGTGCGGTCATGATTCTGCCGCCAACTTACCCATGATTTGTCCGCGCAGATCCTCAGCTACCTTTGGCTGATTCAAAGTGATTGTTTCGTAGACATCAATAAGGTCTGTAGCTACCCTGCTCCAATCAAAACTTTGCACACGAATAAATGCATCTGCCACTCGGCTATTTACGTTATCTTTTTCGAGAATGGTTTTCCGAATAGCGTTTGCCAAGCTAGATGAATCCTCATTCTCAAACAGCATTCCACTGTTACCAAAGTCCAAAACTCGATTAAAGGCAGGCAAGTTACTAGCAATCACTGGAGTGTGACATGCCATTGCTTCTAACAGAACAATTCCAAAAGATTCGCCGCCAGTGTTTGGTGCAACGTACATTCCAGAACTGTGCAACATTTTGGCTTTGTCTTCATCGGAAACACGGCCTAAAAACTTAACCCGAGAATGCAGTTCTTCTGGTAAATCCTTTATAGCTTCTTCTTGATCTCCAGGTCCAGCTACAAGTAAATAGTGATTTGGGTATTCCGTAGAAATTTCCTCGAACGCTTTTAGCAAGATCGAGAATCCTTTTCGACTTTCTTCAAAACGTCCCAGAAATGAAATAGCGTGCTCATCTCGTTTTCCATTAAATGGTTCGTAGTCAAAAGGGGTTGCATTTGTAAACGATTTCGTATGAACACCGTTCGGAATCAGAACCGCATCTCCACCTACATGTTCCACTACTGTATTTCGAGCAAGCTCACTTACAGCAACTCTGGCTGATAGTTTTTCTAATACGGTTTGTGCAAGTCCGTACCCTGCGCTAAGAATTCGCGACTTATCCATAGCCGAGTGAAATGTGCCAACAATTGGGCCTTTGGCAGACCAGCAAGCTAAAGCAGATAAAGAAGGCGTGAGTGGCTCGTGAATATGCAAGACATCAAACTTGCCATTATCAATCCATTTTCGAACCCGTTTAGTCGCTTTATAGCCAAAAGTTATTCGCGCA
This sequence comes from Actinomycetota bacterium, assembly GCA_041158245.1. Lineage (GTDB taxonomy): Bacteria > Actinomycetota > Actinomycetes > S36-B12 > UBA5976 > JAFMIT01. The sequence continues at coordinate 2,255 of JBEBBT010000070.1, forward strand.
ACTGATCCGTTGTATGAAATGGCAATGGGCGAGCCACCGGATGTAACCCAACTTGGCAAAACCGATTCGTCTGAAGTGGGGGCTAGAACATTGACCTCATATCCACGGCTCATCAGCTCAATTGCTAAATCCCGGATGTGAATCGAGACTCCACCTGGAACCGCCCAGTCGTATGGGCAGACGATGCCAACCTTCATTTTTGGTCCTCAAGTTCTTGTGGCATGTCTGACCAAATCTTTTGCAACATGTGCCAGTTTTCAGGGTGTTTTGAAATCATTACTTCAAATGCATTGGCTATTTGCTGAGTGGCAGATTCGACATCAGAATCCTTTAGATCCACACTTGGATAAAACTCAATAACAGTTTTTTCGTTTTCAGTAAACACTGCAGCAGGAATTAATAACGCCGAATTTTCAATGGCTAACTTTGCCGCACCAGTTGGCATTTTTGATTTATGACCAAAGAAGTCAACTTCCAAGCCATGACGCGACATATCTCTATCTGTAACCAGACCGATCAGTTTTCCATTTCGTAACTCTTCACTTAGCCGAACACTAGGTGGAACATCGCCACCTCGATGAGGCAGAATTTCTATGTTTCTTGCTTTGCGTCTTTTTGTGAACTCATCAAACAATTGCACAGGTCGCAATCTTTCAGCGACGGTTGTAATCCCACCGAATTTTTGAGCTATATAGGCGCCTGCCAAATCCCAATTTCCAGAATGGGTTACACAAACCACTACTCCGATTTTTTCCGAGAGCGCTCGCTCGATCTCCGCAAAGTTTCGCATTTCTACCGATGAATAAATGTAATCAGAATTTCGTTTACTTAATGCAAACATATCTACCCAGTAGCGCATATAAGAACGCATGGCTAATCTAGATACCTCTAGAACCTTTGTGTCAGTCGTTTCTCTGCCCAAGACTCTGGCAATGTTAAATTGCAACCGAAGTACGCCTCTGCCAGCCTTTGAGCTAGTTCTTTGCGCAATTAAGTCAGCAAAAAAATATAAAACTTTTTTAGGAATATAACCGAAAGTAGCCCAAGCAAATCTAAAACCAAGAACCAAAGCGCGTTCCTGCAAGCGCATTAATTCACACTCTTTAAAACGTGGGCAATTCGCTGAACAACCGTGATGCTGCCAAGTATCACAATCGATGCCAATGCGTATCTAATTGAAATTGTGTATCCAAACGCGGAAGCAATTGTTGCTAATCCCAGAATCAGGATCCGCTCACCTCTTTCAAGAATTCCGACGTTGCACGGGATGTTCATTGATTCAGCTTTTGCTCTAATGTATGGGATCAGCCCACTAATCGCCATGGCTGCAAGACCTAACTGTGCTGTATGAATCTCGCCGTTGCTGTCGGCCCACACTACAAATGCAATCAGCAGGGAAAAGTCGGTAACACGATCCATTACGCTATCGAGAAAGGCTCCGGACTTCGAGACAGAATTTGAAAGTCGAGCCATCGTGCCGTCGAGCAAATCAGCGGCTACAAGTGGAATTAAAAAGAAAAGAGCGGTAGCAAATTCACCTTTCGAGATGGTGAGTAATGCAATGAAACTTGAAGTTAATGCACCAGCAACTGTTACTTGATTTGCGGTGAGGCCCATTCTGAGTAAACCCTTAGCCAAAGGATCAACAACTTTGGATGCTAGAGCGCGTGATTTTTCGTTATCTAACATCGTCCCACGCCTTACTCAACAAACCTCTAGTTTCTTCAAGAAGTTGGGGTAAAACTTTGGTTTTCCCTATTACTGGCATGAAGTTTGCATCGCCAGTCCATCTAGGGACAACATGTTGATGCAGATGCCCTGCAATTCCTGCACCCGCTTGGTTGCCTTGATTCATACCGATGTTGAAACCTTGAGCGTTGGAGACATGTCTCAAAACCCGCATTGCTTGTTGAGTTAGTTCCGCAATTTCTTTGATTTCATCAACAGTAGCTTCGTCGTAACTTCCAAAATGCCGATACGGGCAAACCATCAAGTGCCCTGTGTTGTATGGATACAGATTGAGAATTACAAAAGAATGGTTGCCGCGCTTAATAATTAAACTTTTCTCATCCTCAATATTTGGCGCTCTGCAAAATGGGCAATCATCTTCGTGTGGAGCCGTTCCCGCCTTGATGTACTCAATGCGGTGTGGCGCCCAAAGTCGATCCCATTCCTCAGACATTTTGTACCTAAACGCGACTTTCTACCGCAGAGACGATTTCAGCAATTGCATCCGCAATAGCCACGCCGTTTTTCTGCTCGCCATTTCTATACCTGAACGAAACTGCATTCTTTGCAACATCGTCATCACCAACGATAAGCATGAAAGGTACTTTTTGTTGTTGGGCGGTGCGAATCTTTTTCTGCATTCGTTCGTCCGATGCATCAACTTCGACCCGAATGCCGGCTTCTTTCAACTGTTGAGCTACATCAAATAAATAATCCTGGTGCGCAGCGGCTACCGGAATTCCAACCACTTGCACCGGAGAAAGCCAGGCCGGAAACGCTCCAGCGTAATGCTCAAGCAAAACTCCAAAGAATCTTTCAATCGATCCAAATAGCGCGCGGTGAATCATGATTGGTTGCTGTCGAGAACCATCTGGTGCGGTGTATTCCAAATCAAAACGCTTACCCATTTGGAAATCAACCTGAATGGTTGACATCTGCCAGGTACGGCCAATTGCGTCTTTGGCCTGTACAGAAATCTTTGGACCATAGAAAGCAGCCCCACCTGGATCTGGAACGAGGTCCAGCCCACTTGCTGTTGCGGCTTGCTCAAGAGCCGCAGTTGCCTCGGCCCAATCCTCATCGCTTCCAACAAACTTCTCTTCGTTACGAGTTGAAAGTTCAAGATAAAAATCGTTTAAGCCATAATCCCTCAATAGATCCAAAACGAATTGCAATAAGTTTTTCAACTCATCCTGCATCTGTTCACGGCTGCAATAGATATGCGCATCGTCTTGAGTCATGCCTCGAACTCGAGTGAGGCCATGAACAACACCACTTTTTTCATAACGATAAACCGACCCAAATTCAAAAAGTCGCAAAGGCAATTCACGGTATGAACGCCCGCGTGATTTGAAAATCAAATTATGAAAAGGACAGTTCATAGGTTTTAAGAAATAATCTTGACCTTGTCGCTTGATTGCGCCATTTTCGTCACGCTCTTCGTCAAGCCGCATTGCAGGAAACATTCCATCGCGATAGAAATCTAAATGTCCCGATGTTTCAAAAAGGTTTGATTTTGTGATGTGCGGTGTGTAAACAAATTCATAACCAGCTGCTTCATGTCTACGTCGCGAATAATCTTCCATAGCTCTGCGAACGATTCCGCCTTTTGGATGAAATACAGCAAGACCACTTCCGATTTCATCTGGAAACGAAAACAGATCAAGTTCGGTTCCTAGTTTGCGATGATCTCTGCGTTCCGCTTCCGCGATTGCTTCAAGGTGCGCCTTCAACGCTTCTTTATTTGGCCAAGCAGTTCCGTAGACTCGTTGCAACTGTGGATTTTTTTCACTTCCTCGCCAGTATGCAGCCGCAGTGCGCATTAGCTTGAAGGCATTGGTTTGAATGTATCTGGTATCTGGAACATGGGGACCGCGGCAGAGATCTCCCCAACACTTCTCTCCCGTTTTACCATCAAGATTGTCATAGATCGAAAGTTCGGCTCCGCCAACTTCCATTACATCTGAGTCGACGCCACCTTTGATGCCAATTAATTCAACTTTAAACGGTTCATCTGCAAGCTCTACAAGGGCATCTTTTTCAGAAACAACTCTGCGAGAAAATCTCTGCCCAGACTTGATGATCTCTACCATGCGATTTTCAATCGCAATTACATCTTCCGGGGTGAACGGTTGCTCGGTTTTAAAGTCATAATAGAAACCGTCTTTAATTGGTGGACCAATTCCAAGACGAGTTTGTGGAAATAAACCTTGAACCGCTTGCGCCACAATGTGAGCAGTTGAGTGCCGCAGAACTGCTAGCCCTTCTGGGGTATCGATATTGACTGCCTCGACTAAATCACCATCTTGAAGAATATGAGCTAGATCTCGGAGTTCACCATTTACCCGAGCAACCACAACTGTGCGGTTTGTGTTGCCAACCGCATCAAAAGCGGTAGCTCCAACTGGGAGTTGGACCGCTTTGTCGCCGACCTTGATAGAGATTTCGCTCATGGGAGTTCTAGACACCTTTCGTTATGGCGGCAGATTACCCTGCCTGAAACTAGACAGAGCCCCAAACTGTCCAATTTCACCCATTTTGGGCACACAATCCACTAAGAGCGGTAAAAGATTTGAAAACCAGCACCTTTGAGGGAGATTTTGAAGATTTTCTTCAACTTTATGTTCGCGCCATCACTGAAGCGGTGATAGGTGCCTTCTGCATTGAGTGAAATTTTAACTTCCTGAGCCCGCTTTGAAAGATTTATAACCGTTACAACCAAGTTCGAACCTTTTTTGCGCTTAAAGACAAGTACTCGATCATTATTTGTCGAGACGAGTTTTATCGGGCCACCTTTAATGTTAGCCAAAGCCGGATTTTGTTTTTTCAACGCGATTAACTTCTTATAAAAAGTTGTCATTGGTGAATTCGTCCAAGTGATTTGATCTTTATCAAAAAACGCAAGCCTTCGATTCAACCCAACTTCTTGACCGCTATAAATCAGTGGTATCCCAGGATATGTGAAGTAAAGGGCTGAGAAAGCTTTTACAAATTCCCGATACCTTTCATATTCGGTGCCGTTCCAGGAATTCTCATCATGGTTAGTAATGAAAGTCATTGGAAAGGTTCCAACTGGGTGACGACTGCGTTGAATATTTAAAAACATTTGAAAGTAGGAGGTTCGTTTATCGCCAACAGCTAAGCCGCGCATTTGATCTTGAAGCTTCCAGCCATAGTTTGCAGAAAATGCTGAATTCAATAAAGCGACATTGTCACTATCTTCAGCAAGCATAAAAATAGGTTTAATTTCTTCGAGCATGGGCCGAGCTTGATTCCAAAAACTTGTCGGTACAGCACCCGCTACATCGCATCGAAAACCGTCGATATCGAACTCTTCAATCCAATGAGCCATTGAATTGATCATTTCAATGCGCATATCGCTATTTGAGTAATTCAAATCAGCTACGTCAGTCCAATCTGTTCCTGGTGGCCAAACAATTTCACCATCTTCATTTTGCGTGTACCAGTTTGGATGTGAAGTAATCCATGGATGATCCCAGCCTGTGTGGTTTGCAACCCAATCCAAAATAACTTTAAAGCCCATGTCATGTGCTTGATCAACTAATTCTCGAAAATCTTGCTCTGTGCCGAATTCAGGGTTCACTGCTGTGTAATCGGCAATCGAGTAGTACGAGCCCAAAGTACCTTTTCGATTGAGTTCAGATATTGGATAAATCGGCATTAACCAAA
>JBEBBT010000071.1:0-18487 GCA_041158245.1 Actinomycetota bacterium
TTCGGTGCCACGGGTTTGGCAAGATCCAAACAATGAATTAATTGCCCAAGTTTCAGCCCGCTACCCAAATGTTCGAATTGCTGACTGGGCTTTGGCCAGTGAAGGTCACCCCGAATATTTCATCTCTGATGGCACACATTTAACCCCGGCTGGGGTAAAGGCCTACATAAATTGCGCTCAAGAGGCGTATCTCGGGCCTTGATTTAGCCCATTATTGACATTGTCAGGGCTTCGCTGTTTACTTGCCTAATCGAACAAATGTTCGAATAGGCGATGTGACCCCCTGAACACATCGCGCATGCGGGACACCTAGCAATGACTAGTCCTCGACCCACTAGTCAGTGCAGGTATGGCACTCGGGCCGGCTTTCGGCCTGAGTGCCGCTCTCGCAAACGGGCAGAGCGACTTTCCCCAAAGCCTTGCGGGTCGTCAGGATTGCAATAGAAAGCTATTTGCCAAGCGATGTCCAAACGTCCTGAAGTATTTCAATTACAGGTGCAAACTAAAGACAACATCCCAGTTAAATTTTGTTGGCGCGGACAGTGGTATTCCGTCAGCACCATTTTGATGTACTGGCTTGAAGTCGGTTCATTTAAAAATGCTACGCCTTGGTGGCAATCAATCTCTGCGGTTTTTGCAGATCAGGTTTACAACGATGTCGATGAACAAGATGTTACGTGGCACATCTGGAGAATCGAAGCCAAAAGTCCAAAGGGCAAATTGGTCAGCGACATTGCTTTTCGCGAATCATTGTTTTCGGCAAATGCTGAACCGTGGCGAATGATTCGGGTGTTCGATTAAATGTTTACGCATTTAAATGTAGTTTCGCATTACTCCTTGCGCTTTGGAATTGCAGCGCCAGAAGAAATTGTGGATTTTGCAGTCCAAAATGATATGCAAACAGTTGCTCTTACAGATCGCGATGGTTTGTACGGCGCCGTCAGATTTGCACAAGCATGTATGGATGCAGATGTGAATCCAATTATTGGCTGCAATCTGCCTTTACAAAACTCTGGAATTGAAATTGCGGCACCAATGGTTGGTCAAGCCAGCTTAGACTTAAAACCGGCTCGTTTCACCGCAATCGCATTCGGGTACGGCGGTATGGTTGGCCTAAATCGACTTGTAAGTGCACACCATGAAGTTGGGGTGGATCACAATGTGGTTCGACGGGTATGTGAGATTTCTCAAGAAACTAATAGCGGTGGCTTAAGTGTTTTATTAGGACCTAATTCAGATTTAGGTAGAGCAATATTTGAAAAACAATTTACATCCGCAAAAAGAATTCTAGAAGTTTGGCGTAGTACTGGTGCCGATATTTACTGTGAAGTCGTCTCGCACAGGTCCTTAGGTGAAACGCAGTTCGCTGCCAAGATGTGGCAGTTTGCGAATGAAAATCACGTGCCTGCGGTAATCACAAATGCGGTGCGGCATCTAAGGCCAGACCAAGGAAAAACTGCTGACATCCTGGATGCAACTAGAAAACTAGTTCCACTTTCAAAAGGAAATGTTGAGCGAAAAAATAATGAAGCAATTTTCAAATCCGAAATTCAGATGCAGCGCCTGGCTTGCGAAATTGCACAAGTAGCAGGTTTTGGGATTGAAGATGTTTGGAAAATCTTGCATACCACCGAAGACTTGGCCCAAAAATCAATCATAAATCCGCGGGAAGATATGGGAATCGGTGAAATCTTTGTTCCAGAACTTGATGTTATAAAAAATCCAAATGTGCAGGAATTTGAAGGTGAGATCTGGAGTAGACCACCTGCAAGGCGTCGCACTAAAAAAGTTATTGCTTGCGAAGCGGCCCAAGCGGACACAATTTTGCGAGCAATGTGCGAAACCAAATTGCCTGGCAACAATGAAGTAGCTAGGGACAGGCTGGAAGAAGAACTTAAAACTATTTCAACTTTAGGTTTCGCAAGTTTCTTTTTGACTGTGGCAGAAGTAGTCAACCTTGCTCGCAATCTAGACATTCGAGTTGCAGCTCGCGGCTCTGGCGCTGGTAGTTATGTAAATCATTTGTTGGGCATTTCAGTTTTAAACCCATTGGAGCACGGCTTAATTATGCAAAGGTTTCTGTCTCCATTACGTAGTTCATTGCCAGACATTGACATTGATGTTGAGTCGCATCGCCGACTTGAAGTGTATGACGCAATATTTGAACGGTTTGGCCAAGATCGAGTTGCTTGTGTTTCGATGATGGATACCTACCGAGTCCGTAACGCTATTCGTGATGTGGGTTCAGCTCTTGGCTTGCCGCCTGCAGAGATTGATACATTTGCAAAGTCTTTCCCAAGAATTCGGGCTCGCAATGCTCGAGCTGCATTAGAAGAATTGCCAGAGCTAGCAAAGTCTGGATTTGGCACGTTAGCTAAATCCGGTCAACTAAATCCATTACTTAAACTAATCGAAAGTTTGGATGGAATGCCGCGTCACGTTTCGATGCATCCGTGTGGAGTTTTATTAAGTGACTCTACGCTTCTAGATCGCACACCAGTGCAAGCCAGCGGTCAAGACTTTCCAATGAGCCAATACGACAAAGATGATGTGGAGACTTTAGGATTTTTAAAACTCGATGTACTTGGAATTCGAATGCAGTCAGCGATGTCGTATGCAGTTTCAGAAATTGAGCGAGTCGAAAAGCAACGAGTGGAACTAGATGAGATTCCACTAGATGACCAGAAAACTTTCGAACTAATTCAATCCACAAAAACTCTTGGAGTTTTTCAAATTGAAAGCCCAGGTCAGCGCGAACTAATTGGAAAGTTCGCACCAACTTCATTCAATGACATCATTATTGATATTTCGCTATTTCGGCCTGGCCCAGTAAAGAGCGACATGATCACGCCGTTTTTAAATGCTCGCCAAGGGTGGAAGCCAGCTCAGTATTTACATCCGAATCTAGTTGAGATTGTGAAAGAAACCTCTGGAGTAGTGGTTTTTCATGAACAAGTAATCAAACTTATTTCGGCACTTTCGGGTTGTACTTGGGCTGAAGCTGACGAGGTGCGCAGATCTTTTGGTGACAACGAAAACCTCCCAAAGATTCGCGCTTGGTTATATCCAAAAGCTTTAAAACTTAAGTACGACCTAGATGTGATTGAAGAAGTTTGGGCGGTACTAAAAGCTTTTGCGTCTTTTGGTTTTTGTAAGGCACATGCTGGCGCTTTTGCTTTACCTACCTATCAGTCTGCTTGGTTGAAAACCCATCATCGAGCAGCGTTTTATGCAGGTGTGCTAACTCACGATCCTGGTATGTATCCAAAACGTTTAATTGTCGAAGATGCTCGGCAAATGGGAGTTCAAATTCTTGGTTTGGATATCAATCTAAGTAAAAGGGATTTCGTGGTTGAAGAATCAGATGCCGGCTATGCGGTGCGGATGGCTTTGTCGCAAATCAAAAACATCAGCGATTCAGAAATTGATTCCATAGTTTGTGCGCAGCCGTTTGTAGACATAAACGACATGTGGCAACGAACAAATGTCAGCCGTCCAGTTATGCAGTCATTGGTATTGGCTGGAGCGTTTGACGCACTTCATCAAATTCCATCCGCTCGCCACCAAAATCGCAGTACCACCACTAGAAGAGATTTGTATGTGCATATCAATGAATTAGCCCGTAACCATATTGCGGACCGCAACGAATTGTTATTTGCGCCAGTAGCTGACACTCCGCCACTGATTACTGGATTGCCAGAGATGGACGAACTTGAAAGAGTGCAAGCGGAACTAGAAATCCTTGGAATAGATGTAAGTCATCATGTGATTGACTTTTACAAACCTTTATTGCAAGCGCTCAATGTGGTTTCAAGTTCAAACTTATTAAACACTCGCTCTAATCAAGAAATTTTTGTAGCGGGTGTAAAAGTTGCAGCTCAAACGCCACCAGTTCGAAGCGGCAAACGAGTTATTTTTGTCACGCTCGATGATTCAACTGGGCCAATCGACGCTGCATTTTTCGAAGATACGCAAGCGGATTACTCCCATACTTTGCTTAACTCTTGGACTTTGTTAATGCGAGGTGTCACTCGCAGAACCGGGCCGCGTGGAATCAGTGTGCGCGGAACTGGATGTTGGTCATTGGCAGATGTGCAGGAAGTATTTAATGCAGGTAGCGCAAAACCTTGGGGACTAGATAAGGAAGCGGGAGTGCAGGCGGTTATGGATTTCATTGAAAACGATCACGCAATTATTTCAAATGTCGCAATCTCAGCCCCACAAAAGCTTTGGCACACTAGTCCAGGCATTGCCGGATAGGACAAGATAGGAATATGAGTCGCAAACCAATCGAGCGAGATCGTTCAAGGCTCAGTTTTGGAACTGATGATTCTGAAACTTCTATTCTGCATATTGATATGGATGCGTTCTATGCCAGTGTTGAGCTAATCGAAAGACCAGAGTTAATTGGAAAACCTGTAATCATCGGAGGTTCTGGTGGTCGCGGAGTTGTCTTAAGTGCAACCTATGAAGCTCGCGCACTTGGAGTCCATGCCGCTATGCCAATGACGGCCGCCAAAAGATTGGCCCCGCAAGCAATTGTTATTTCACCAAGCCATCACAAATATGGTGAAGTAAGTGATGCTGTCATGGAAATCTTTTCTGAAGTAACTCCAGAAGTAGAGGCAATCTCTTTGGATGAAGCATTTTTGGATGTGAGTGGGGCCAGGCGAAGGCTTGGAACTCCAACTTTTATCGCTGAACATATTCGCGCAAGAGTCGAAGAAGAATTAAAAATCACTTGCTCAGTTGGAGTAGCTGCAAATAAATTCATTGCCAAACTAGCGTCTACAGCGATCAAGCCGAATGGTTGTTTAGTGGTGCCACCTAGTCGAGTGATTGATTTTTTACATCCTCTGCCTGTCGCAGCACTTTGGGGGGTCGGCCCGAAAACTGAGGAGCAACTTTTAAGACTTGGGTTGCGCACAGTCGCTGATGTTGCAAATACGCCAGTTTCCACGTTAGAACGTGCACTTGGATTTGGGCTTGCGCATCATCTTTCAGAATTATCGTGGGGAAGAGATGACCGCTTAGTAATTAGTGATGGTAGAGAAAAAAGCATTAGCAATGAAGTCACATTCTCTACTGACATTGATGATCATGAAGAACTTTTAAAGCAGTTACTTGAGTTGTCTGAACAGGTAGCAAAGCGATTGCGCGAACAAGCATTAGCTGGTTACACAATCACATTAAAACTTCGTTACAGTGATTTCAAAACCATAACTCGCTCCAAAAAGTTAGATAGAGCAGTTGATACGGCTTATGAAATTTATTCGACTATCAAGCGACTATTTGACGAACTTCGGTTGCAAAGGGTTCGGGTTCGACTAGTTGGGGTAAAAGTGGATGGCCTAATCGAGGCTTCAGAAGTATGGGCGCAACTTGACCTTGGGCTTGCTGAAGTAGCTTGGCAAAAGGCCGAACGGGCGATGGATAAAGCCAGTGACCGGTTTGGTGATGGAGCGGTTCGCCCAGCCCGGTTGGTATCTTCAGATGACAACTAGCCGCCGTTGTTTTATTCTTTGACGGTAGGAGGCAAGATGTCGCTGTCTGACCGTGAACAACGGATGCTCGAAGAAATGGAACGCCAGCTTTACGCTGAAGATCCACGCTTTGCCTCGAATCTGCGTAAGCAAACAGCACCTCGGTCAGCTAAAAGCGGATTGGCCGCCCTAATCACTCTGGCAGGTGTAGTCCTGATAGGCGTTGGGGTATCCATGAACCAGCCACTTTTGGGTGTTGCTGGATTTGTGGCCGTGTTATTTGGTCTATACGAAATCATCATGGCAGCAGTGCACCGCACCGAATCCCCAGCCCAACCGGCCTCGAAAAAAGAGCGCAGGTCCTTGTCTAAAAAGGCAGAAGAAAGATTTAGAAAGCGCCGAGAAGGCGATCTTTAAGAAGCTAGTTTCAACCATCCCCGCGCACACCGCGGGGATTTTTTTATGTCCAGATCGGGGTGCCGAAGGGCTGAATTCCCCAGAAAATGTAAAAAAGTGGGGGTAAATGGTTGAAAAGGGAGGGAAGTGGAGTATGGTTCTCCCAAATTGAGGGTGGGCAAAGCCTTCAAATGAGGGAAGTGGAGGACCGAGATGTTTTTCGGCACACATACTCCACGCCTCGATGAAAAATCCCGATTGATCCTTCCGGCCAAATTCCGCGAACTGCTTTCTAGCGGTTTGGTAATTACTAAAGGCCAAGAACGCTGTCTAGTGGTCTGGCCCAGAGCTGAATTTGATGAATACTCAAAGCGCCTAAGAACAGCTGCCCAAACCAATAGCAATGTACGCGCTTACATCCGAACCTTTTTCTCCAGCGTCAGTGACGAGCAGCCCGATAAACAAGGTCGAATCACTTTGCCTCCCGCACTTCGTGAATTCGCCGGCCTAGATCGCGACTGCGTCGTCATCGGCACTGACACCCGCATCGAAATCTGGGATGCAAAAGCCTGGGAGACCTACCTTGCTAATTCTGAAGCTGGTTTCGTCGACCTCGACGGGGAGGTAATTCCAAACATTTAACAAATCCCGTGTGAGTTACGGCCCGTTACCGAACCCGGCATCACTTCCCCGATACCGGACTCGGTGGCGGACCGAAATTCATACGCAAACCAATAACTACTAGAAGGGTCGAAAGAGTGGAGTCAGTAACCGGCAGTGTTACGCAACCAAAGCATGTGCCAGTCATGCTTGAACGTTGCATCGCATTGCTAGCTCCGGCAATTTCGCGCCCAAATGCAATCGTGATTGATGCAACCCTTGGCTTAGCAGGGCATAGCCTGGCAATGCTCGAACAGTTTCCCAATCTTCGATTAATTGGAATTGATCGGGACGAAAACGCATTAGAAATTTCACGTACTCGACTTGGCAGTTTTGCTGACCGGATCACGTTAGTTCATGCTGTGTATGACGAAATCAGCGAAGTGTTGGCCGAACTTGGAATTCCTTCGGTTGATGGCGTGCTTTTTGATCTTGGGGTTTCTTCAATGCAACTCGATGTTGCTGATCGTGGATTTTCTTACAATCAAGACGCACATCTAGATATGAGAATGAATAATGCTGATTCAGTCACTGCAGCTGAAATTCTAAACACATATTCGCATGGTGAACTTGCTCGAATTATTTCAACTTTTGGTGAAGAAAAATTCGCTAGTCGAATTGCAAGTGCAATTGTGAAGGCTCGTGAAACAGCTCCAATCGAAACCACAGTGCAATTAGTCGAATTAATTAAGGGTGCAATACCAGCAGCCGCACGGCGCACTGGTGGCAATCCAGCCAAAAGAACTTTTCAGGCTTTGCGAATCGAAGTGAATTCAGAATTGAGTGTTTTGGAACGAGCGATTCCACAATCTCTTGCTGCATTAAATGCAGGTGGGCGAGTTGTGGTTTTGTCTTACCATTCATTAGAAGACAAAATCGTGAAAAACGCTTTCGCAAAAGTTTCAACTTCTAATACTCCTATTGATTTGCCAATCACTCCGCAAAAGCCAGAGTTTGAACTTTTGGTTCGCGGAAATGAAAAACCAACCGATGCGGAAGTGGAATCAAATCCACGTGCCCGCTCAGTTCGACTAAGAGCTATCGCAAAGGCGGTGGCTGCTTGAGCGTTCTAGATGATTTTCTACCAAACGTAAAGAGTCTTGGTGAAATAAAACCAATTGCAGGTATTCGACCATCGTTGGAACTGATCAAATCGGCATCCCGCCGAGTTGGTTCTCTTGGGTTTAGAGCTTTAACAATTGCAATCTTGACAGCAATAATTGTTTTGCAACTCGTGATTCAGACCATGATTTCACAAGGTGCATTTACTGAACAGCAACTCATGATTGAAGTTCGTACAAGCTCTGCGCAAGTGCAAGCACTCGAACAGCAAATTACGGTGATGGCAGCTCCTGCCACATTGGCCAAACGAGCAGAGAACCTCGGGATGGTCATGATGGATACCCCAGTTTTCTTAAGTTTGAAAGATGGCGAAATTTTAGGTAAGCCAGTTGCGGCAAACGTTTGGGATAAAACCACAAACAATGTGAAAACTTTGGATCACAGTTCAATTGCGCTAACCAAAAATGGAGCCGACCAACTCCAAACATCACAAATTTTGACTGATGATTCAGCTTTCTTAGTGAGCGGCAACTGATGGCAACGCAGACAGATCGCCGGAATCAAATCCAGCAAACCGATGCTGATTACCGCAATCGCTATTTAACCAAGAGGGTTAAAACGATGCGTTTGCTGTCGGTCGGATTGTTTTTAGTTTTAGCTTTGCCTCTCGTGTATGTTCAAGGGTTCGTTTCACCTGAAGAAATTCTGGAAAATGCTGGCACAAATACTCAAACGGTGGCAGTTCCCGCGGTTCGTGGTCAAATCGTTGATCGAAACGGTGTGTTACTTGCAGTCACAGTAGATGCTCGAAATGTAATTGCTGATCAAACTTTAGTAACTGACCCAGTTGGAGAAGCCAGAAAATTGGCTAACATCTTGGACTTAGATCCAGCTGATTTAGCTGTTCGACTAAGTGGTGAGCGTCGTTATGTAGTTTTGAAACGCAATGTCACACCAACTACTTGGGATTTAATTGAAACTCTAGGTCTGCCAGGTATCTTCAGTGAAAGAAGTCAGGCCCGCGCTTATCCAGAAGGCGAACTTGGTGCAAACATTCTTGGGCACGTTAATTCCAAAGGTCTCGGCGGTGCTGGCGTTGAAATGATGTTGAATTCTGTTTTGGCAGGAACAAATGGCAGCCGAACTTTCACAGTTGTACCAGGCGTTTCAACTGCTGATCAAGTGTTCACCGAAGCAATTGACGGCACTAATGTGCAACTTACTATTGATCGAGATATTCAATGGGTAGCACAAGAAGCGATTGCCGAACAAGTTAAGCGAACTAATGCGGCAAGTGGCAGTGTGATTGTTATGGATCCACGAACTGGTGAGGTTCTGGCGATGGCCACTGCGCCAACGTTTAATCCAAACGATTTGAATTCATCTAAAGCATCGAATCGCGGCAATCGAATTGTGACTGACGCCTACGAGCCAGGAAGCATCGGCAAAGCCATCACAATGGCTACTGCAATGGAATTTGGTGGACTAAATCCACGAAGCAAAATGGTAATTCCAGCGAAGTTAACTCGTTATAACAAAATCTTTAAAGACCACGATCCGCATGGCCGTATCAAATTAACACTAACTGGTGTTTTGGCTGTCTCATCAAATATTGGATCGATTCTGGCAGCCGAAACCGTGTCCGATGATGTTTTGTACAACTCACTTAGAGCTTTTGGAATCGGCGAGCCAACCGGTTTGAATTTTCCTGGTGAAAGTTCAGGAACTTTGCCAAAACCTGAAACTTGGTCAGGAACCACAAAACCAACTTTGTCTTTCGGGCAGGGTTACAGCGTAAATGCACTTCAGGCGGCCAGTATCTACGCAACTTTTGCAAACGACGGAGTACGCGTAGTGCCAAAAATCATTTCTGGTTACACAGATAAAGAGGGCCGCTTTGAAGCCACTCCTGCTTCAACAAGTCGCCGCGTAGTCTCGAGCGAAGTTGCAAGAAATGTTCGCCTAATGATGGAAAGTGTGGTTTCTGCCGAAGGCACTGCACCGTTAGCAAAAATTAAGGGATATCGAATCGCCGGTAAGACTGGAACAGCTTCTTACTACAGCCAAGCACAGGGCAAATACAGTGGCTATGTTGCATCCTTTGTTGGAATGGCACCAGCTGATAAACCAGAACTTGTCGTTTCAGTAGTTTTAGAGCGACCAGTAAACGGCCACTATGGTGGTGAAGTTGCAGCTCCTGTATTCAAGAAGGTTATGACTTTTGCACTTCAACGCATGAGAGTTGTTCCTACTGGAAAACTTACAGACCGATTGCCATTGGATTGGTGATGATTGGTGAAACCAACTTTAAATTCCGTTGCCTTAAACAATGTTCTTGAAAAATCACATTTAAAACCAATCGCTTCGAATTTAGAAGTCAGAGGGATAACTCACGATCACAGGAAAGTTGAACCTGGATTTGTTTTTGCCGCAATTCCAGGTTTCAAAAGACATGGTATTGAATTTGCAAGCGACGCAATTGCGCTAGGTGCAGTTGCTATTCTCACAGATTCAGTTGGAGCCAAACTTGCTGTGGATGGAATTGAAGTCATCCTTAGCGATGACGTACGCCATGACATGGCCATTTTGGCTAAACATATTTATCAAGATGCTCAAGGCAAGTTGCTTTCTGTCGGGGTTACTGGAACAAATGGAAAAACCACCACCACAAATATGATTTCAACAGGTTTCAAAGCCCTAGAGCAGAATCCACTTTTGATTGGAACAATTGGAATTTCGCTTGGCGACGATTCTTTCTCAAGTTCTCGCACGACGCCTGAATCAACGGACCTGCACTCAATTCTGCTTGGTGCACATCAAAAAGGTGCACGAAGTTTGGTGATGGAAGTCTCTTCCCATGCACTAACGCTCGGAAGAGTCGATGGAATCAAATATGACGTTGCTGTTTTTACCGGATTAACCCAAGATCACCTTGATTTCCACGCTGATATGAATGATTACTTCGCCGCTAAAGCGAAATTGTTCACAACAGAGCGCTCAGAACAAGCTGTAATTTGTATTGATGATGCTTGGGGAGTGGAGTTGGTGCAAAAGATTGACATTCCGGTTGTTACATACGCAGTTGCAAATCCAAATGCGGATTGGCAAGCCAAAAACATAGAAGTACTGGCAGATGGCAAAACTCAATTCACCGCAACATTTAAAGACAAAGAAGTCAAAGTTGTTTTAGCGATCCCGGGGGATTTCAATATTGCCAATTCTTTGGCTGCTATTGCGGTGGCCGATGTCTTGAAACTAGACCTCCATAAATTTGTTTCAGCTTTTAGTGACATCAAAGTGCCAGGTCGACTCGAACGGATTGAGTCGGGACAAGATTTTGTGGCGCTAGTTGATTACGCACATACTCCAGATGCGGTTGCGCGTGCAATTCAAGTTGCACGAACCTGTGCCACCGGAAAGGTGATATCTGTACTTGGGTGCGGTGGAGATCGAGACCCGCATAAACGAGCACCTATGGGTGAAAACGCTGGCCTTTACTCAGACCTAGTGATTGTGACCGATGACAATCCAAGAACTGAAGAACCAAGTGAAATTAGAGCTGAAGTTTTACGCGGAGCGCAAAGCACGCAAGCCGAAATTGTGGAAGTAGCAAATCGGTTAGAAGCAATTCATTACGCAGTAAAGATTGCAAATCCTGGTGATTGTGTAATTGTGCTCGGCAAGGGACATGAAAGCGGACAAGAAGTCAATGGCGTAATTGCGCCGTTTGATGACCGGATTGTTTTAGCTGAAGCACTTCGAGCGAGAATGACATGAAATATTCCTTAGCCGAACTTGGGCAGGCAACAAATGCACGCATTGAGTACATCGATGCGGCAACTGAATTTATTTCTGGAATTCAAACCGATTCACGCAAAGTGCAACCGGGTGATTTATTTGTTGCCATAAAGGGAGAAAACTTTGATGGACATGACTTCATTGAAGAAGCATTTGAACGCGGTGCAGTTGCCGCAATGGTTTCCACTCCAATCGAAGATTTGAGTTTGCTTGTTGAGGACACACTTATTGGACTTGGCAAGCTAGCTAAATACCATCGACACAATCTCAATGCCCAAGTTATCGCGATCACTGGATCAAGTGGAAAAACTTCAACCAAAGATTTACTTGCAGCGACTTTGCAGCAATTTGGTTCCACAATTGCTCCAGCTGGTTCGTTTAACAATGAAATTGGTTTGCCAAACACAATTTTGTCGGCTGATGTCTCCACCAAGTTTTTAGTTCTTGAAATGGGTATGCGCGGAATTGGACATATTGACTATTTGTGCGAAATTTCTGCACCCGATGTGGCAGCCGTGCTAAATGTCGGTTCTGCTCATATTGAACTGCTTGGTTCACGTGAAGCCATTGCATCGGCGAAGAGTGAAATATTGCAGAGGTTGAAGCCAGCAGGCACACAAATTCTATTTGCGGATGATCCATTAGTTTCTAAAATGAATTCAAAAACTAACTCCAAGAAAATTACTTTTGGACAATCAGATTCCGCCGACGTGAGAATTAGCAATTTGGTTCTAGATCCAACTGCAAAGCCATCTTTCGACCTAACTTTTGACGGTGAAACAAAAAATATTTCTCTAGATCTTGTAGGTGAGCATCAAGCGTTCAATGCGGCAGCGGTAGCTGCGATGTGCATTGGGCTTGGACTTGAGTTCGAAAAAGTTTGTGATGCGATTTCAAATGCGCGACCTCAATCGAAATGGCGGATGGAAGTTTCTGAGCTTTCAAATGGTGTCACCTTGGTAAATGATGCCTACAATGCAAATCCTGAATCGATGCGTGCTGGACTAAAGGCATTAAAAGCCATGGCAGGAGACAGAAGAACTTGGGCTGTCTTAGGTCAAATGCGCGAACTCGGCGCAGATTCAGATTCAGCTCATGATGAAATTGGCAGACTTTGTGTGCGCCTTGATGTTAACCGGTTACTTGCGGTTGGTAAAGGCGCGAAATTGATTCAGATGGGTGCATCACTTGAAGGATCTTGGGATAACGAATCCTTGTATGTCGACACCATCGAAGAAGCCATAAAACTACTTAAATCAGAGCTGAAATCAGGGGACATCGTCTATCTAAAGGCATCGCGTGCGATTGGCCTGGAGAGCGTGGCGCAAGCCCTCACAGACTGGGCTTCAGGGAAGAATACGCACTCATGAGGTTGGTGCTTATTGCCGGCGGTATTTCGCTGATTTTGTCCCTAATCCTCACTCCAATTTTCGCAAAATTCTTACGGCAAAAAGGTTTAGCGCAAGCAATCCGTCAATCCACTGAAGATATCCACTACCCAGATCATGAAACCAAAGTTGGCACTCCAGCTATGGGTGGTGCAGTGATTTTGTTTTCTTTGTTTATTGGATATTCACTAGCGCATATCATCACTTTCAGAGCTCCTTCGTATTCAAGCTTTGTTGCTTTGTTTTTAACCTTTGCATTAGGTGCGGTTGGTTTTGCGGATGACTACTTGAAAATTTTCAAGCAACGAAGTAGCGGCATTAGAGCTCGAACTAAATTCGGTGGACAAATTGTTTGCGGTGCGATTTTTGCTTGGCTTGTGACTCAAAATCCATCTGTCACTTGGTTAAACCCAACGAATTCGACTATGCCGCCTGCAAGTCAGGCGATTTCATTTGTTCGAGATACAGGTTTGGTTTTACCTGCTGGACTTTTTATCGTTTGGGTAATTTTCATTGTTGTGTCTGCAACGAACGCAGTGAATCTCACCGATGGTTTAGATGGTTTAGCAACCGGCGCTGCGGTTATGTCTTTTGGTGCGTACACAGTAATTTCAGTTTGGCAATATGGACAATCTTGTATTTACGAAGCAGGTCCTCGTTGTTATTCGGTTGCAGACCCATTTGATCTTTCAGTTTATGCCGCAGCTTTCGCTGGCGCGCTTTTAGGTTTCCTTTGGTACAACACATCACCAGCCCAAATCTTCATGGGTGACACCGGATCTCTTGCAATTGGTGGTGGATTAGCAGCCCTTGCAATTATGTCCAAAACACAGATGTTGTTGCCGCTGATTGGTTTGCTATTCGTGGCCACCGCAGTGTCTGTAATTTTGCAAGTTGGTTCGTTCAAACTTCGCGGCAAGAGAATTTTCCGCATGGCTCCACTTCATCACCATTTCGAATTATTGGGTTGGCACGAAGTTACGATTGTGGTTCGCTTTTGGTTAATTCACGCGCTCGGGGTTGCACTTGCTATTGCAATTTTTTATGCCGAATGGATTAGGCAGTGAACCTGGAAGATTTGAATCGCAACAGTGACTGGTCTCAAATTCGAGTCACTGTTTTTGGTTTAGGGATTGCAGGATATGCAGCCGCCGACAATTTAACTTTCCTCGGTGCACAAGTAACCGCAATCGATGAGCGAGATACGCTAGATTTGCAAGAGAAGAAAAACATTCTTGAAACTCTTGGCGCAACTGTCATCCTCGGAGAGCCTCTCGCATTACCCGCAGTTTCAAATGTAGTTGTGGTTTCTCCAGGTTTGCCACCAAGTCATCCAGTTATTACTGCAGCGATTGAAAATGGAATTCCAGTTTGGGGCGAACTAGAAGTGGCTTGGCGACTTCGGGATTTGGAAAAACCGGCACCGTGGTTATGTGTAACCGGAACTAATGGGAAAACCACCACCACCTTGATGCTTGAATCAATGTTGCAAGCTGCTGGTTTGCGCGCAGTAGCAGCCGGAAACATTGGTCGAAGCATGATTGAAGTAGTTATGGACCCAGATCCTTACGATGTCATCGCCGTAGAAGTTGGCGCTCCGCAATTACCATTTGTTTATTCAATGAGTCCGCTTGCGTCGGTTTGTTTGAACGTTGCTGAAGATCATGTCGATCACTTTGGTTCGATGTCGGAATATGTTGCAACCAAAGCCAAAATTTATGAACGCACACAAGTTGCAGCAATTTACAATTCAAGCGACGAAACTACTTTAAATATGGTTCGCGAAGCGGATGTGATTGAAGGCTGCAGAGCGGTTGGATTTACATTGCAGGTTCCAATGCCAGGTGAATTCGGTGTAGTTGAAGAGTTCTTAATTGATCGCACATTTGTGGAAAACACTCGTACCGAAGCAACTGAACTTGCTGAGCTCGAAGATGTTCAGCCAGCTGCAATACACAATGTAGCAAACGCGTTAGCTGCAGCAGCTCTAGCAAGGGCGTATGGAATTGCACCGGCGGCTGTGAAACTTGGTTTACAGCAATTCAAACCAGCCGCACATCGGGTGGCTCACGTTGCAACCGTAAATGGCGTTAAATACATTGATGATTCAAAAGCTACAAATGCTCATGCGGCGCAAACTGCAATTTCATCTTTTGAAAACGTGATTTGGATTGCCGGCGGCGATGCCAAAGGCCAAGACTTTACAGAACTTGCAAAAGCGGTAGCGAACAAAATTAAAGCGGTGGTTTTAATCGGTCGAGATCGGGCGGAACTAAAAAGAGCACTTGACGAATTCGCACCAAACGTTCCTCAAATTGAAATTTCGAATATGGCACCGCAAGCAATTGATGAAGTAGTTCAGGCGGCCACCAATATTGCGGTTTCTGGAGATGTGGTTTTGCTAGCTCCAGCCTGTGCGTCCTGGGATATGTACCAAAACTATTCGCAACGTGGGGACATGTTTGCTCGTGCAGTTCTAAAACTAGCTGGGGGAAAGAATGACAATGACTAACACTGCCGCAAATCGCAGTCGGAAACTTAGTACCGATTATGTACTTCTGATTGGCATTACAACAGTGTTGTGTGCATTTGGACTAGCGATGGTCGTTTCAGCTAGTGGAGTATTCTCAACAAGAATGACTGGAAATGCCTGGAGTCTTTCGTTAAAACAATTCGGTGCACTTTTACTTGGCTTAGCGGGCGCATATTTTCTAGCTCGCACTTCACTCAACCAACTTAAGCGCCTATCAATTTTTTATGGCCTGATTGTTTTAGTCTCATTGGTGGCGGTGTTGTTTATCGGCACGTCTGTTGGTGGTCAAAGAAATTGGATTGATCTTGCAGGAATCATGAGCTATCAGCCAAGTGAATTCGCAAAATTATCTCTTGTCTTATTTGGTGCATGGGTTTTTGCAAGCGGTCAAACTCGTGATAGAACAAATCAATCAAACAACCTGCTACTTTCAATTGTTGCAGGCGCAATCATGCTTTTGGTTTTACTTGAAGGTGACCTTGGTACACCGATTATTTTGGGTGGCATCACACTTGCAATTTTCTTTGCACATGGCCTTCGCAAACGTTGGATAGCGTTGTTTTCTGGTTTGGGTGCATTGGCAGTTTTAATCTATGCAATAACTGGACCTAGCTATCGGCTTGAACGCTTTCAAGCCTGGCTATCGCCTGAATCTTTCCCATCCGGACTTGGCTGGCAATTTCTCCAAGGGCAGTATTCACTGGCATCGGGTGGATTATTTGGCAAAGGCATTGGGCACTCAACCGGCAAGTGGGGAAGCCTTCCAGCTGCCCACACGGACTTCATCTTGTCTGTGGTTGGCGAGGAGTTAGGTGTATTTGGAACATTACTAACTCTCTTGCTTTTAGTTGCATTCATCATGACTGCATTAAGCATCGCTTTTCATGCCTCGGATGATTTCTCAAGAATGGCGGCTTTTGGGATTGCTGCTTGGTTCATGGTTCAAACATTTATTAATGTGGGAGCAATCGTTCAACTTGTACCAATTACTGGTGTACCGCTTCCGTTTATTTCATACGGTGGTTCTTCAATGATTGCCTGTTTATTAGCGGTTGGAGTATTAGCATCGCTCGCTCGCAATAATTCTCAGATCAAAGAAGTTCGAAGTAGGGACTAATGCATATTGTCTTAGCAGGTGGCGGTACTGCCGGACATATCGAACCTGCACTCAATACCGCTGACGAAATTCGTTCGCGCAATTGTGGAGACTCAATTTCAATTCTTGGAACTTCAAAAGGACTCGAAACCACCTTAGTGCCAGCCCGCGGTTATCAACTGACGCTCATTCCTCCTGTTCCGCTTCCCCGAAGAATTAACAAAGATTTATTCACATTACCTAGCCGGTTGCACGACGCAATTGGTGCCACCAAACACCACCTAATTGAGACTAAAGCTGATGTGGTGGTTGGGTTTGGTGGATACGTTGCATTACCGGCGTATTTCGCGGCGAGATCTTTGAATATTCCAATCGTGGTTCACGAAGCAAACGCTAAACCAGGGCTTGCGAACAAAGTTGGTGCAAGATTCGCAACTAAAGTTGTTGAGACAGTAAAAGGCTCGATTTCTGGCGCTGTTCAAATTGGTTTACCACTTCGCTATCCGATTGCACATTTCGATAAGGCCCAAAATCGAAGTGCCGGCCTTGGGCTTTGGAATTTAGATGAGAATCGCCCAACCATTTTGGTATTTGGCGGAAGTCAAGGTGCTCGAGTAATTAACGATGCGGTCGCGCAACTTGCACCTGAATTAATCGCAAGCGGTTTTCAGATTCTTCATTCTGTTGGCCGCGGTAACGAAGATCAAATGGTTCGCAACATCCCTAGTTACACAACGGTTCCGTACATTGACAAGATGGAATACGCATATGGGGTGGCAGACTTAGTTGTCTCTCGAAGTGGGGCAATGACAGTTGCCGAAATTTGCGCGGTTGGATTACCTGCAATCTTCATTCCGTTTGCGGTTGGAAACGGTGAACAAATTCTGAACGCAAAGCCGGTAGTAGATGCGGGCGGTGGATTGATAATTGAAAATCAAAACTTAAACTCACAAACTCTGCATCAAGCTATATTAAAAATTCAATCTCTGGGATTAGAAAATTGCGCAAGTGCGAGCCGCAGCCTTGGAAACGTAGATAGCGCAAAAGAGTTTGTCGATTTAATTTTGCAGGTTGCCCGATGAGCCATCCACTAGGACGTGTTTTCATCGTCGGAATTGGCGGCGCTGGTATGAGTGGCTTGGCAAGGCTCTTACATGCCCAAGGAGCCCAGGTTTGCGGTAGTGATGCGAAAGATAGTCGCAGATTGCAAACCTTGAAGGCAGAAGGTATCTCGGTTTTTATCGGCCATGACTCGTCACACATTGTTGGCGAAGATGGGCAAGCGCTCTTCGACACAATTGCCGCTTCAACAGCAGTCCCAGCAACTAACCCAGAACTTAAAAAAGCGGGCGAACTCGGCATAAAGATCCTAAATCGGGCTGAATTACTGTGTGCTTTGACCGACAACTACCAAGTTGCATCAGTAGCTGGAACACACGGAAAAACCACCACCACTTCAATGCTCACTCTGGCATTGCAATCGGCTGCACTAGATCCATCGTTTGCAATCGGTAGCGAACTAAATGAGTCAGGGTCAAATGCCCACCTCGGCAGTGGCGAAATATTCGTGGTTGAAGCAGACGAATCTGATGGAACTTTTCTAACTTTAAACACCAAGATTGCAATAATTACAAATGTCGAACCTGATCATCTAAATTATTGGCAAACTTTTGAAAAACTTGAAGCCGCTTTTCTAGATTTCACAAAGCGTGCCAAATCCAATGGTGGAGTAGCCGTAATCTGCGTAGATGATGCCGGCGGAAGAAAACTGGCCGAACAAGCAAAAGCAGCTGATGTTCAGACCAAGACTTATGGAATTAATGGTGATGCTGATTATCAAATCAAGTTACTCAATCACCAGAAGTTTGGATGGTCCTTCGAACTATTGAACGATGGCAGATCAATCTTGAAGGTTGATTTAAAAGTGCCGGGCAAGCACAATGTATTAAACGCTAGCGCTGCCGCAATTGCTGCCATCGAGTTAGGTGCTGATGTTGAAGGAGTTGTGCGCGGTCTAGAGATGTTTTCTGGAACCCGGCGCAGGTTTGAATTCAAAGGGTCGGTTAACGAC
>JBEBBT010000072.1:0-2586 GCA_041158245.1 Actinomycetota bacterium
ATGGGATTGCCGCAGCGACTCCAGCATCTTGAGAAATTGCGCCAGCAAGTTCTGAAAGTGCCATCTGATCACCAGCGGTTTTGGTTTCAACTGCAACAATGAATGGACCGTTGATGCCAGCGCCAAAGCCTTCGCTGATTAAATCGTATGCAACTCGAGCAGAGTTAGTTTCAGCTTTTCCTGAATCATCAGAGAAACCAAGTCGCAGTGATGCAACTGGAGATGCAATAACTAGCAAGGTGACAAGTGCGATTGCACCAAACCACTTGAAGTGGGTTTCGAGCCACAATGCATATTTTGCAAATGCACGATTGTCTGGGTTGTATTCCTTTGGCTTACGTGCCCATGGCATACGAACTGCGAAAGCACGCTTTCCAAGAAGCGACAAGATTGCTGGTAGCAAAACTGTTGCACCAATCATCATCATCACAACGGTAACAGCAGCTGCGATAGCAAGACCGTTGAAGAAACCGATTCCCATAACGAATAGTCCGAGCAGACCGATGATTACCGTTAGAGCTGCAAAGAAAACTGCGCGACCAGCAGATTTTGCTGCTTCAAGTGCTGCTTCTTTTGCTTCGGTTCCGGCATCAAGATCTTCTTTGTATCGGTTCATCACAAATAGTGCGTAGTCGATACCAACACCAAGACCAATCATCGCCGCCAATGTTGGCGCGAAGGTTGCAACATCAAGATAGTTTGCAACGACCAACATAAGTGATTGGCCAACCGCAAGTGAAATGATTGCAGAAATGATTGGCAGGAATGCGCCAACTAAAGAACCGAATGTGAAAAGCAAAATAACTAATGCAACAGTCACACCGATTGCTTCACTGCTAGGTGGTTCTTGGCCAGCAAATTCCAGTGCTTGTCCGTTTGCGCCTACAACCAAGTTGTTCTCAGCTGCAGTAGTCTTAACTGAATCCAAAAGCGCTTTTGCATCTTCAACCGAAACATTGGTTACATCGCCAGAAAAGTTGACAGTTGCATAACCGATGTTTTGATCAAGGCTAAAGCCGCTCGCTGCAAGACCAGCCATAACTTTTAAAGTTTTAGGTGGAAGGTTTGCGTACTGCGCCTGCATCGCGGCTTGTTCTTCTTCAGTTAGCGGGGCAGTTACAGCTGGGCAGTTTTTGCCAATTGGTGCACCGTATGGAGTGAGCACACAATCAACACCATCAATAGCTGCAATATCTGTAAGCATGGTGCTGATTGGTCCAGCAACACTTGGATCAACCGCATTGGTGCTTTCTGACTTCCAAACAATCTTCGCAGTTGCGGTATTGAATGAATCGCCAACGCCAGGAATCTTGCCCAAAAGCTCTTGAGCTTTAGTTGATTCGGTGTCAGGAAGGTCAAATGAGTTGTTGTAGGTGCCACCGGCACTTACAGCCAGCACGCCTGCTGCGATTGCCATGACTAGCCAAGCGCCAATTGCCTTGACCGGGTGAAGAACTGCCCAACGGGAAATTTTTCCCACAAATACTCCTTAGGTTTACTGCCCAACAGGCAGAAGTTCGTATGATTTCTACATTTGTATGTAGAGCACACATAAATTGTATGTAGGATACATACATTGCGCAACTTGAAACGGAGGTGGCTGATGAACCGTCAGCGAATTGAGCTTTGCGAACGCTTAGACAAAGCACTCCTAAAAATTCAACGGATTGCAGTGCGCCCTGAAGTTCTCGAATTTGTGAATCCAGAAACCTATTCCGGACCATCAATGGCTGAAGTAATGGCATGCAGTTTTATCGCTGACTTTGAACATAGTGATGACTTATCCGTGAAAGATATTGCTGCCGCAATTGGACTTGATCATTCAACTGTAAGTCGCCTTGCTCTAAACATGGAGCGCGATGGATTGATTGTGAGAAGCCAAAGCAAATCTGACCGGCGCAAAACCACAATCTCTTTAACCGAGGCTGGACAACTTGTAGCAGACAATGCGAATCAATTCAGGTCTTGGATGATAAGTCAGTTGCTAGTTGATTGGACAGAAAAAGAAATCACCGATTTAACAGCATCCTTAAATCGAGTTTTAGAAGCAACCTCTGAAAAACTTCCAGACTTGATTAGGCAAGCCCACACTAAATTTGATCTAAATTCATAGACTAAGAACTTCAAATTGGAGGAAAAATGGATTTTCAGACTGCAATTCAAGTTTGTTTCAGTAAGTATGTAGATTTCACTGGTCGCGCTCGCCGCTCTGAGTTTTGGTACTTCGCTTTATTCAATTTGATTATTGCATCTGCGACATCAATCATAGATTTTTCTTTGCGTAGCAATGTGGTCGGAGATTTGGTTTCACTCGCTCTGTTTTTGCCTTACCTTGCAGTGGCTGTTCGCAGAATGCACGATATCGGTAAATCAGGTTGGTTTATTTTGATTCCGATTTACAACATTGTGTTGTTTGCTCAGGATTCAGATCCAGCACCAAATCAATTTGGTGTGCCTGTTAAATAGCGCTTGCAATTGACTCAGTTGGGCTGAATGTTTTCCTTCTTGAACAGCCCAATTAGGGACAAAGCAATTGTTGGATAGAGCATAACTCCATCAAATGGCGTCGGTCCCATTGAAAACATG
>JBEBBT010000073.1:0-10275 GCA_041158245.1 Actinomycetota bacterium
ATCTGGGCTCTTTTGGAAGAACTGCCAGAAGGCATTGATACAGATTTAATTTGGAGAGCGTCTAGCGAAAAAGATCTGTCACTAAAACAAGAAGTAGAAGAATTGGCGAAAAAGCGTGGCACACGGATTCACTACATGGTTGGAAGCCGCAAACACTTCCCTTTGAACGCCGCACGTCTGCAACGAACCGTCCCCCACATTCTTGAAACTGACATATTTTTGTGTGGACCTGAAGGTTTAGTTGAAGAAGCTAAACACTCAATTATGGAACTTGGCTTTGACCCCGATCGGCTTCATGACGAAGCGTTTGCTTACTAGAGGACATTATGAAACGCGGAATAATTATCGGAGGCACGGCAGTTGCTTGTTCATTTGGCGCATTTGTTTTCCCAGCTGGTGAATACATGCCAACTTTCTTGGTTGGTGAAGCTGCGACTTCCCTTATCACCATAGATCAAACGCCAAATCCCTCTGGTAGCGCAACAGATCCACAAAAACGCACTCTCGTTGGTGACACGATTGATACGCGGTACGGCCCAGTTCAAATTCAATTAAATGTAACCGGAACCAAAATTGATTCGGTTGATATTTTGAAAGCTCCAACGGGTGAAAATGCCAGATTCACCAACTATGCAATGCCGATTTTGATGCGAGAAACTGTTAAAGCTCAATCTGCAAACATCAGTAGTGTTTCAGGTGCTAGCTACACTTCAATGGGATTCATACAATCATTGCAAACCGCTATCTCTCAGATGTAATTACCAAGTCATAGTTTTTGAAGATTTGAACTGATTTGAGTTTGTCGTAGAAATTCCGAAGTAACTTCCATTCGGAATTGTTACGCCCTTTGATTGAGCCAATAAATATGGATTCGGCAAGCTCAAAACTGTGACATCGTCAATTCTCAATTGCAATAAGCTATTTGAAATATGGCAGATAATTTTTGTTTCAACTCCCAGGTTAATTGCCTGTTGCCTTGAATAAATGGGAGTTTCTCGTGACCCGGTCTGAGAATAAGTTTGAACATAAATTGTTTTGGAAGTCTCATTAATTCCAATTACCCACCCACAAGTAATGCTCGTGGCAGCGCAGACCTCCAGATTTAGTTGTAGCACGGGGCTTGAAACATCTTTCGCAGTTAGCCGGACCATAGTGTAGAAATTCTGATCTGTCGGTTTATTTTTTGTCAGCAAAATAACGCGGTTGCCATTGCCGTTTGAGACAACTTGGCTTGGACTTGTGAATGTAAACGTCCCACCACCTGAAACCTGTTTCCATTTCGCAACTGGGTCAGTCCAGATTGTGCTCTTAAGTGCGTTGAGTCGCGCATGCTGATTAGTGAATGAAGCTTTGGCTGGGTTAATTCCAAAAATGGTCTGCATCAAAAATGCAGGATTACCAAATCCTCGCAATACTCCGACAGCTCTAGCAATTATTTGCTTATCGCCTACGAGAACTGGATCTTCCCCCAAATTTGCATCGCCTTTTGTTCGAATACCCTTTTTCTGAATTTCAACAATTCGATGGAGTATCGATTCTTCTCCCCTGCGGTATTGAATGATGTCGCCAGCAGCAAGTAACTCTTCATCAACCGCCTGGAGAATAACTAAGTCACCGCGACTAATTCCTGGGTTCATTGAATCGCTGACGACCACAGTGAATTCATACCCAGCAATTCGGATGCCAAGCAAAGAAGCAAAGTACAACGTCACCGTAAGCACAAGAATCTTTAGTAGTGACGTTGCACCTTGCTTAATGAACTGCATACAAATTAAGCAGCGGTGTTTGCCGAGTCAACTGCAATCTCAAAATTCAAAGTTGCACCTTGATATGGATTGTCATCGACATTAACGAGATCTGGCCAACTGACCACAGCCGTTAGGACTTTGGTTGTTCCCGCTTCGACATTTGCAAAATTCAATTCCAGACTTGAAATCGCACCGCTATACAAAGTATTCAACTGATCATCTTTTACTGTAATGTTCAAAACGTCATTTAGATTGTTCGCTGATGCATTTAGATTCTTCACGAAGAGTCGAATGTCAGATGCAAGAGTTCCAGTGTTCGCAATCCGAATAGTTGAAGTTTGATTAAGCATGTCTGGTTGGGCATTTGCAATACTAATTACTGGACTATTAGTTACATTCCCGTCTGCATCAATTAATTGAACACCTAAAATTCCTGCATCTGCAGAGTTATTTTGCGAGCTCGTTTGAGCAGTGAATTGCGCAAAGGTGGTTGGTACCGTGTATGCAAAGACTCCTGCAACAGCAACACTTGCTAGCAGAACAGAAATCGACTTTGTTTGTGTATTCATTATTCTCCATTTCAGTTACCCTCCCGAAATACAGGGTGAGGGTTAACCAAATGGTTCAAGGCAATCACACAGATTGCTCAAGAGTTAGTTAAGAAATTTTAAGGAACCACGGGTTCGACTACAGGCTCTGGAACCACGTACTCGATTTGCAATGCATTTGCAGCATAGAAGCCGTATGAGTCTGTAAATTCAAAATCCAATAGGTAGGTTCCAGGTTGCATTTCTGGCATTGTCACTTTCCAAGTACCTAGGCCAGTAATTTTGATGTTGGCCCCTTTGACCTTTTTGCCGTCTATTCGAACTGCAATATCTCCAGTCACACAGGCCGCAAAGTTGCTGAGTCGTTTTGCAGAGACATCAAACTGATTATCTTTATCAATTACAGGCGTGACTTGGAAATCGATTGGATCTAAAGTTGCAACGTAATCGCCTTCAAATGGAACCCAGGTTCCCTGCAGCAAACTTCTAAATTGGTCACTAGTGCCACGGTAAACATTCATGTCGAGTCGAGAGCCGTTTTGAATTCCAAAAGTTTTTCCACTAGCCATGCTTGAGTATTGCCAAAAACTCCAAGCAATATCTGAGCCATTGGTCCAAGGTGTCTGGTATTGGCCATTTGTGCAAACAGAGCATGTGGGAACCCCACCAGCATTTATCAACGCAACTGCACCCTCATGAGACATTTGCTTGAATCTCTTAGTTGGGTGACCGTAATAACGCGCCATCCAAAGTGTGACTGTGTCCCAGAAAGGGTCGTCTTTTAGTTTGGTACCTAAGAAGATTGGTGCGCTATAAACAATTGGAAGCCGACCTGTTCTCGCTTGCATTTCTAGTAACCAGGTTTTTACCCAAAGTGTCACTGAAGATTTTTTGACACCATCCGCAATACCACTTCCAGGAATATCGTCACGTTCGACATCTAGAACATATGGCATATCGAACTCGTTGTATCCGCCAAGTTCTGCGAGTCTGATTGTTGCTTGGATAGCTTCTTCGCGAGCATCAGCAATCAATTTTGCTTTATTGTCTGACTTGATCATTCCAGGGAAGTGATACAGACCCGTGAAAAGTCCCGCGGCTTGTGCAGCTGGTTTATCTAGTAATGCAAACTTTCGTGCATATTGATCGGCCAACATCGATCCATCGGACTTAACCGTGCCATCCGATGCCTTTATGAAAACAAAGCGCAAGCCTTTTCGGTATGCCTTTTCAAAATTGATTGGCTTTCCATCGTCGAGTAAATCTGCTACCCCATCGTTGTTCGTATCGGCCATGTGTTGCCAGCGAGAAATATCAATTCCCCAAATTCGTGATGGAGAACCTGGGCCAAGTGCATCAATTGGAAGTAATGAAGGAGGTAAAACTGTAAAGTTAATTGCATTGCTCAATGCAGTTCCGCGCGCAGTTGTAGCGTTTATCCGATAGGAATGAACACCTGCTTCTATTGGAAGTTGCAAACGTGCCACCCAGGCGGTGCGACCAACCGAGGTTTGCGCAGTTACCGGAGTCCAAACTTCGTTGACCAGCTGCTCGGCTTGAATAGAAATTGATTTGCCTGCGTCTAAAAATGTTCCAGCGATGTTGGTTAATGCAGCAGAAGGAACCGTGGCATCCGCGGTCTTAATCAGAATACTTGGGTCTGGCCTTGGCGGAACAACTTTTACAGTGGTCTCAACAACGGTTGATTTTTTTACATTGATTGCTTGAATTTTGTAACGCAGTTTTTGTGGAGTTGATGGTGCGGTAACCACCATTTTCCATTCACCACTTTTATTTGTTTTTGCACGACCGTTTTTTAGTGGAATCCAGCGTTTGTTTTTCCAGAGTTTGCGTTCAACAACGATGCCCTTGCGAGCAGGCTTCACCGTGCCGCTCAATTCAAAAACCTGAGAAATAACAATCCGAGAATGCGATGAAACTGCCTTTACCTTCACCGGCACATTAGCTTTTCGGGCATCAGGAACAACAGCTGTTGAAGGCGCGATGGTGATCAATGATGCTAGAACTGGAAGGACTAGAGCACTTGCGATTTTGCGCATTATTTCTACCCCATTTCTAGCAACTTGCGGTGGCAAAGTATCGCAGATTTCTTGACTGTTAATCTCCGCGAGTGTCTAAACGCGGTTTGATTCTTTTCACTGCACTCTCAATAATTTGGGGCACTCCCTACCTTTTCATTAAATTCGCACTTGAAGACTTTGACCCGATTTTTATCGTATTTGCCCGAAGTGCACCAACTGCTGTTTTCTTACTCTTGTTCGTCTGGTGGCAAGGGAAACTTAAAAGCAATTGGAAGTTTTGGAAATATTGCACGCTATTTGCAATCATCGAGATGGTTTTCCCATGGTACTTCGTGAGTGCCGCCGAAGAAAGTGTGAGTTCTGGGCTGGCAGGTCTGATGCTTGCAGTTGTGCCCATCTTTGCAGTGATAACCTCAAAAATTCGTGGTGAAGACAACGCGTTTAACTTTCGTAGAATTTCTGGAATCGCCATCGGAATTTTTGGAGTATTCGCATTAGTTGGAGTTGATTCTCTGAAGTCTGATGTTGATCTAGTTGCGATACTGATGCTGATTGGTGCGGCGCTTGGATATGCGACTGCACCGGTAATCATTTCAACCAAACTTAAAGAAGCTGATTCGACGGCAATTATTGCAATCTCTTCTTTGGCCGTAACATTAATTTATCTACCATTTATTCCGAGCCATCTTCCAACACATACGCCTAGTGCTTCTGCAATTTGGGCAATCATTGTTTTGGCAGTGGTTTCAACAATTGGTGGTTTTGCAGTGTTTTTTGCACTGATTGCTGAAGTTGGGCCAATGAAAGCCACTTTGATTACATATATAAATCCTGCGGTAGCAATTTTGTTAGGAATAATCTTCTTGGGCGAAAAACCGACGTTGGGATTGTTGATTGGATTCCCGCTAGTACTTGGCGGATCTTGGCTTGCATCAAAGCATTAACGGACCAGCAGGTCATTGCTTGGGTCTAGAGCCCAGTACACAATTCCATCCCAGACTCCAAAACCTTCATCTATAGAAATGTGTCCGGCGTCTTGCCAAATTATGGGTTTAACATCAAGCGGTTCACCGAAAGTTTCGTTGACACCTTTTGGCAGCCAAGAATCATTGTCTCCAGCGATAATCGAAAAATCATCTGCGTGAGTTTTCACAATCTGTTTCAAATCCTTTTCTAAGGCATCTTGAAATGTCGGTGCGGCGGTTAACAATTTTGGATCTGCAGGTGCCACAAATAAAACGCGTTCAATTTTGATTTCAGGAATTTCGCTAGCAATCAACTTCAACCAAGCCACGCAGCCAAGGGAATGTGCAATTACTACAATCGAATCAATTGCTGCATCCTTCATCAAAGCTATTTCAGTATTTAAAACTTCTAACCACTCGCTAGCGACTGGTGCATCAGGATTTGGCAGTTGTGGGTAGGCCACATACTGGGCTTGCTTGCGCAGGCGAGCTGCCAAATGGCGCATCCAATGACCTTCAGGCCGGTGGTTCTCGAGCCCATGAATTAATAGATATCCGCGCATTTTTCTCCCATTTTGTGAGTAGTTTTCCTGCGATTTGCGAACCTGTCTAGTGAATGGTTGACTTGGTCAATTAGTTGACCTTGTCAAAGAAAAGCGGATATGGCGAAATCAGTAGAGCGGTTCACTCAAACATTTGGGTCAATGCTTCGAGTGACTGCACGAATAAAGTCACAATTTTCAAATTACCAAGGCGTTGACTTCACTGGACTTCGACTTCTAAGTCACCTTAAAACTTCTGGGCCAAGCCGGCTTTCAGATCTTGCAGAAGTTCTCCAAGTTGACCCAGCACTCATCACTCGGCAATCACACGTATTAGTTGACGGCGGTTTCGCAAAACGTGCAATTAACCCTGCCGATGCCCGTGGCACTCTGCTAGAAATTTCTGAGTCAGGAATTCAACTCTTTGAAAACCATTGTGAAGTCCGAAACGAATTTTTTGAGAATGTATTTTCAGACTGGTCGCAAGATGAGATCAATCAATTCGAAAGTTCACTTGAACGCTTTACAAAAGCGCTCAATGAAAAATCAGCTGCGGCAATGTCACAGCACAAACAAAAACAGGAGAGATAGTGACTAAAGAACACGATCACCACGGTGCGAAGTACCTAACACATCAGGAAATCGTGCCGATTTTGATTGGCTTAATGCTGGGACTTTTCCTTGCAGCCTTAGACCAAACAATTGTTGCAACAAGTATTCGCACAATTGGCGATGAACTTAATGGTTTGTCATTGCAGGCTTGGGTAACAACTGCCTACCTAATCACAAGCACAATTACAACGCCGCTTTATGGAAAATTAAGTGACATCTACGGTCGCAAGCCACTATTTATTTGGGCTATCTCACTATTTATTGCTGGTTCAGCTTTAAGTGCATTCGCTTCAACAATGGGAATGCTCGCATTTTTCCGCGCACTTCAAGGAATTGGTG
Source organism: Actinomycetota bacterium (assembly GCA_041158245.1). Classification (GTDB taxonomy): domain Bacteria; phylum Actinomycetota; class Actinomycetes; order S36-B12; family UBA5976; genus JAFMIT01. Next base: position 6,797 of record JBEBBT010000073.1, read on the forward strand.
CAGGTGGTCTATTCACTCTTGCTCTTGCAATTATTGGTGACATCGTGCCACCGCGTGAGAGATCAAAGTATCAGGCTTACTTCATCGCTGTTTTTGGTTCTTCAAGTGTTCTAGGTCCAGTAGTTGGCGGATTCCTTGCAGGTACTGATTCGATTCTTGGTCTTGCTGGATGGCGTTGGGTTTTCTTTGTGAATGTGCCAATTGGTTTGATCGCACTTTATGTTGTAAATCGCACTCTACATATTCCTAATTTCAAGAAGGTAGATCACCCACTCGATTGGGCTGGTGCAATTTCACTTAGCACTGCTTTAGTTCCACTACTGCTCGTTGCAGAAAAAGGGCGTGAATGGGGTTGGACTGAAACCAATTCAATTGCTTGCTATGCAATTAGTGCGTTGGGAACTATTTGGTTTGTTCGCGCTGAATCCAAGATTGGCGACGAAGCACTTATTCCACTTCGCCTATTCAAAGATAAAACTTTCTCTCTACTTACAACAATTGGTGTAATCACAGGTATGGGAATGTTCGGTGGTTTAGCTGTGCTCCCGCTGTATCTACAAATTGTTGGTGGGGCTACTCCGACTGAAGCTGGTTTGCAATTGCTTCCGTTAACACTTGGAATTATGAGTGGCTCAGTATTTTCAGGACAGTTGATTAGCAAAATCGGACGTTACAAAATGTTCCCAATATTGGGATCAGTATTGATGACCGTAGGGCTCGCTTGGATGACGCTATTAACAACCGACACCCAATACATAGCGATTGCGGGTATGTCATTGCTTTTTGGTTTTGGACTTGGAAATCTAATGCAACCAACTGTTCTTGCAGTACAGAACGCAGTATCACCGAGGGACATTGGTGTTGCTACTTCTTCAGTAACTTTGTTCCGCCAATTAGGCGCAACTTTAGGTACAGCAATCTTCTTGTCACTTTTGTTTGGCGGACTGCCAGGCAATGTGGGAGATCGTTTTGCAACTGCAGCTCAAGATCCTGCCTATCAAATGGCTTATCAAAGAGACGTCATTCAAGCCTCTGCCGATGGAACTATCACAGAAGCGAATGCGCATCTACTAGAAATCAATCAAGGTGGCGATGTATTCAATGACACTTCGTGGATTGAACAAGCAACTCCAGAATTGGTTCGACCAATCAAGGATGGATTCACTGATTCAACTGTGATTGTGGTTCTTGTAGGAGCACTTGCGACCGCAATTTCCATCATCTTCGCATTCTTCGTGCCTAACAATCGGTTGCGCGAACGCGATGAAGCCTACGTACCTGTTGCAGAGTAGTGAGAGAATTCCCATATGAAATCATTACTAATTCGCTGGCTAGCACTGGGCGCTGCAATCTGGGGAGCTGCGTACTTCATTCCAGGTATTGAAGTTAAAAACGGTGACTTCCTGACATATGCAGGAATCGCACTTATTTTTGGACTGGTTAACGCAACTCTCGGCACACTGACAAAAATCCTGACATTCCCAATCACAATTTTGAGCTTGGGCTTGTCCATGTTGGTAATCAATGGCGCAATGCTGTTAGTTACTGACTCAATCAGTGATGCACTTTCAATTGCAAGCATCTGGGACGCAATTCTTGGTGCACTATTGATAGCAATAAGTTCTGCAGTAATTAACAAACTCATTAGCGCATTTGTGAAGAAATAGTGGAACGTAGCTTCGAACCGGGTGAGTTTTATCAGGGTGTTGGTGTTGGACCGCATCCTGAACCTCACCCGGTTGGAAGCCAGTACGACCAAGAGCTTTTAATCAATGGTGATCGGCGGAATGTGGCCGATGAGTTTAGATATTTAACTGTTGAGGCGATTAGAGAAATACTCGCAACCAGAAGAATTCCACTGGAGATAGCAATTGAGAACTGGCAGCATGATTTAAATATTGGCTCGCTGGTCCGAACTGCAAATGCATTTAACGTAAATAAGTTTCACATAATTGGAAATAAGCATTGGAACCAACATGGTGCATTGATGACCGACAAATACATAGACATCAAACATCATGCCAGCATCGCAGAATTTTCATCAGATGCAAAGGCGAGGAATATCCCAATCATTGGCTTTGAAAATGTGTCAGGTGCCAAACCAATCGAAAATTCCAAACTGCCTGAAAAATGTGTTCTACTCTTTGGAAACGAAGGTTTGGGACTTAGCTTTGAAGCCATAAAATGTTGTGAAGAGTTTTTTGAAATTAAACAGCTAGGTTCCGTGCGGTCGATGAATGCTTCTGTAGCCGGCGCTATTGCAATGTATGCGTGGCGGACTCAACATTGGGGCAATAATGAATGAAATAGCTTCACATTGGAGCGAAATTCACAAAAACAAAGATAAAGAAGTTAGCTGGTGGCAGGAAATCCTTTGGCTGGATTTTCTAGATTACCTCACGCCAACAGGTGCAGCGATTGATGTGGGTTCTGGTCAATCACCGATGGCGATTGAACTAGCAAAATCTGGATTTGATCCAGTTTTTGTTAATGACATTGCTGAAAATGCGTTATCCAAACTAACTCAGCTGGCAAAAGAATCTGGGGTTGATCTGATTCCGATAGCCGGTTCGGTACTTGAATTGAAACTGCCCACACCAGTTTCACTTTGGCACGACCGAGCGGTTTTTCATTTCCTATCTGGTGCCGAAGTTGATAAATACAAGGAAATAGTAATTTCGAATACTGCACCGGATGCATTTTTAGTAATCGCTACTTTTTCCGAGAATGGCCCAGATCAGTGCAGTAATTTGGATGTAAGTAAGTACTCACCAAGTGAATTGGCGGGGGTATTTTCACCAGAATTCAAGGAAGTGTTTTCAAACAAACGGATTCACACCACACCCTGGAATTCCACCCAAGAGTTCAGTTTCGTAATCCTGCAGAAGCAAAACTTCGCCTAGCGGATTTGAGCCTTTCACTTACCTTCTGTTCCTATACTATTTTTGGATTACGAGTAATCTAGGCGAATAAATAAGGAGAAATATGGCTCAGGAAATCGAAGTTTATGGCGCTGACTGGTGTGGCGATTGCCGTCGGACCGAACGTCTTCTAAAAGAACTTAATGTCACTTATACAAAACATGATGTTGAAAAAGATGATGCACTTCGCGACAAAGCTATCGAAATTAGTGGCAAACAAAGCATCCCAGTAGTGGTATTTCCTGATGGGGAATATTTTGTTGAACCTTCAGATCCACAAATGCGTGAGAAACTTTCAGCCCTAGGAATTATTTAGTGAGAAAAGTAGCTGCTGAATTTTTTGGCACGCTTCTTCTACTAACTTCCATTATCGGCTCGGGCATAATGGCTACGAACCTCACTAGCGATGTGGGAGTACAACTATTAATAAATTGCATCGCGGTTGTGGCTGTTTTATTTGTTCTCATTTCGCTATTTGCACCAGTGAGCGGTGCCCAGTTCAATCCTTTGGTCAGTATTTATCTTCAGTTTAAAGGCAGACAAGACGGAATAACTACT
>JBEBBT010000074.1:0-4585 GCA_041158245.1 Actinomycetota bacterium
TAATTTCCGTTTCAGAGAAACTTAGAAGTTGACCTGTCTGGTCGTACAACCCAACCAATAATGCGTAGTCTGCATTTGCTGAAACACCGAAGGCTGCCGTAATTGGAGAGTCCGCAAGTGAGTTGATTTCCACAATTGAGGCCTGCATTTTCGCTGCTAGTAAATTCTTCGAATCGGTTTCGAATGAATCCAGAGTGTAAACACCGAAAGCAGTGAAGCTGGCAAGCATTACTAATATGAATGTGGCTAAAACTTTGCTTCGCAATTTCATGAAACTGCATCAATCTTGAAGCCGACCCCGCGAACCGTTTTAATTTGGACTCCTGAGTCTTCCGGTAATTTCTTACGCAAATATGAAATATATGTATCGAGCACCGATGTATTAGTTTCGAAATCAAATCCCCAAACTTCTCGCATTAAGACTTGTTTTCGGACAACCTTGCCACGGTTTTCCATCAAAACCTGCAGCAATGTGAATTCCGTTGGTGATATTTCAAGCTCTCCACCATTGCTTGTAACTGTATGGCGCTCGTAATCTAAGACGACATTTCCGATATTGTAAAACTGATTGTCTGCGCTCTTATTGGCTCTTCTTAAAACTGCCTTAATTCTTAAAACCAACTCTTCGAGTCCAAATGGTTTGGTGATGTAGTCATCTGCACCTTCGCGCAAACCTTCAGTCACATCTAATCTTTCATTGCGAGCCGTCAAGGCAATGAATGGAATTTGATTTCCTGTTTTACGCAAATTCTTAAGTAAATCAAATCCTGAAAGCCCTGGAAGGTTTATATCGCTGACAATTAGATCCGCTTTAATTGCAGTTATCTTATTTACAACGGACTCAACAGACGAGAAGGCAACAACATCAAAACCGGCAATCCCTAAAGCATCTAGCAATAGATTGCGAAGCGACTCATCGTCTTCAATAACCAAAATCTTTATTCGATTCACGATGCAATTCTTACCTTAATTGAGAGATTTATTTGCCTTCTTAGACAATTCTTAACCAGGCTGGAAGAAGCAAATGCCAAATTCACAGAATATTCTAAGAATTCGAGGCTGATACTTGGTCTATCAGGGCAATAGCCTTGGTTAAGGAGTAAAAATGAAAACATTAATCGCAAAAATCCTCATCGCAGGATTAGTTGTTACTGGCCTCGGCGTCAGCGCGGCATCTGCAACTGAATCAATCGATGTCACTGCAGTTGTAATTGCACCAGCCGATGCAATCGCTTCATATGATGCAGTTCTCGCAGACTATGAGGGAGCACTAGCAACTTACGAAGCTAGCGCAAAAGCAAGAGCAGACTTCAAGAGCTTGAAAGAAGCATTCAAGCCTCTTGAAAGAGCGTTCCGTAATGCAAATAAGTCGATCGAAAAGAATTTTAAAGCCAACGTCAAAGTAGCAAAACAAGCACGTCGCGCCGCTCTTGATGCAGCAACAAGTTCTGTCGAGAAGACTGCAGCTCGTGCTGCATTTGCATCTGCACTAGCAACTCTCACCGCTGATCGAGACGCGCAAATTGCCGATCTGGGTGCGTTGCCAACTTTGCCTGAAAAGCCGCAAGGTGGAAACAAGGGTAAGAACCGCTAAGGATTTTCCTTCGCGTCTTTTCTCCATTGGGAACTGGGTCTCACCTGAGGCCCAGTTTCTTTTTTGTCTGACTAATCTCATCCAATGCGCAAAGTTCACTACGCCTGGTACATGGCGCTGTTCACCTTTCTTACTTTGCTGGCTTCGGCTGCTTTTCGCTCCACCACATCGATTTTTCTTGAGCCACTCGAATCTGAATTCGGTTGGGGCAGAGACTTAACATCTAGCGCTGTCGCAGTTAACTTATTTGTCTACGGGTTAACCGCACCTTTTGCTGCCAATCTAATGGAGAAATACTCACTCAGACGCGTCGTATCCTCTGCTCTCCTGTTGGTGGCTCTTGGTACAGGACTAACAACTTTGATGACTCAGGGCTGGCAGTTAATTCTTCTCTGGGGTGTTTTCGTTGGATTTGGTACTGGCTGTTTGGCGTTGGTCTTGGGATCGGCCATCGCAAATCGTTGGTTTGATACAAATCGCGGATTAGTAACTGGAATTTTCTCAGCTGCATATGCAACTGGTGGTTTGGTTTTTCTACCTTTGTTTGGATATCTACTTGAAACTTCAAACTGGCGAGTCATCTCGTATTTGATTGCTGCAATTTCCGCAATGATGTCACCAATCATCTGGCTCAAGTTTAAAGATGCACCTCACACAATGGGTTTAAATCCATTTGGCTCAACTGCAACTGAAGTAACTTTGCCGCCACCTCTTTTACGTGGGTCGGCACTTGGAGTTTTGAAGGAAGTTTGGCGAACCAAACCATTTCTGGTTTTGGCTGGAACATTCTTCGTTTGTGGCTGGACAACAAATGGATTGATTGGTGCGCACTTCATTCCAGCTGCTCATGACCATGGAATGCCGGTCGGAACCGCAGCATCTCTATTAGCTCTGGTTGGGGTTTTTGATCTAATTGGAACAATTGCATCAGGCTGGCTAACGGATCGAGTGAGTCCGATTCTTTTGCTCTTCTGCTACTACGGATTACGCGGTCTTGCGCTTTTTACTGTGCCAGTTTTTCTTGGAGCACATGTCACACCACCCCTTCTTTTCTTTGTAATTTTTTATGGACTGGACTGGGTGGCAACCGTTCCACCAACGATAGCTTTAACAAGAAAACATTTTGGTTACCACAAATCTGGTGTGGTTTATGGCTGGGTTTTTGCGTCACACATGATCGGCGCTTCTGTTGCGGCGTATTACGCAGGAATTATTCGCACTATGACTGGTGAATACACAATTGCTTGGATAACTGCAGCCGTACTTTGCTTAATCGCATCAATTACTACTTTGACACTTAGAGGTATGCCAGCCGCGGCTGAGTAATCTCTACTTGATAGTCCGAGAAGTTGTCGATATTTGTCCTTCGCCAATCAACGATACTGCAAGAACTTGAAATTCAATCTTGGTTCCACTTGAGAATTTCTTGCTGGTGAAACTATATTTGTTGGCAGCAAGATTCACAGTTTTCCAACTTGAAAAAGTTCTACCCTTTAACTTAGATCTCCACAAAACTTTGTACCCAGATATTTCTGCAGAATTATCCGGTGCTTTCCAAGTTATTCGTATTTTGTTTTGGTTTATGACAGTTTTCAAACTGCGAACTTTTGCCGGTAGTTCTTGCCCAACCTCAAATGAAATGTCAATTGGTTCTGCAGCCGCATATGTTCCATCGCCCGCTTGAGTCACTTCCACAATGCAATTGCCAGCTTTTAGCGGTGTCACTTTTCCACTGGCAGCGTTAACTGTGCAGATGTCCGCAGTTTGCGATTGAAAAGTGGGGTTGAGCCCGGAGGTAGTTACTGCGGTCACAACCCCTGCTTTACCTCGAGCATTCAAACTTGGTGCCGTTGGATTTGTAATTTCCTGGAAAATCCCAGGCAAGGCTGTAACTACAGCAGTAGTTTTAATTGAAGTGTAAACATTTTGACCACTGGTCTTTACCGAACAAACCGAAACTTGATGTTCTCCAGGAGTCAGCGGAACAACTGCATTTGGAGTTTGAACTTCTGCAACAACTTGCCCATCGACTAACACTTTCCAAGCACTTGATGCATCGTTATCCCAATTTAAAAGTGCACGTGATGGACCACCAGTTGCAACCAGTCCGGTTGGGGCACTTGGTGAATATTCCGCTCCATCAATCTCCTGATACAAATTGCTCAGCAAATAACCGGTTCCGTACATCCGATTGTTGATTGTGAAGGCTCGACTCTGAGCATCAATTACTGATAACGGGTCGGTAATAATCAACTGCTTAGTCTTATTGTCGTTTGCAAGTGACTCGCCTGCAGCCGGCGTGTATCTAGTTTCAGTAAGAGTTGAGAAGCCATTTGGGCCATCAATCCAAACATTGCGCAAGCTCGTGCTTGTGGACTCATACTTATAAGAAATGTAAGGAGTCACTTCAGACGTGCAGTAATCACCTGCAAGTTGAACTTCAACAATTTCATCGGCACCAGAAGTTTTCAATTTGTATGAAGCCAAACTGGTAAACGTAAAAGGTTTGATGACAGCCCAGTCTGAATGTTGTGCGCCAGAGGTAGATCGGATTTTGATCAAATCAGAAAAATTGACAACGTCAACAAGAACCTGTGTGGCATTGCTGCTTGCACTATATGGTGTTTCGCCCAATAGAATTTCAAAACCCGTTGGGTTAATTCCATACGGTGACTTTTGCCAAGTAACTTTGGTGTTTTGAGCTAGATTTGCAGAGAAGTTGATTTCGGTTGGTGGAACTAAACAATCTAACGAAGCACAAGCAGCCCAATCAAGATTAATTCTAGAAATGTTGTCAACCGCATCTCCATTCAATGGAGTGCCTGTGTCTTTTAGGATCGATAGCCATTGCTCAACGGTTTTTTGCTCGATACTTTGCAGCAACGCAAATCCGCCCGCGGCAACTGGCGTTGCCATCGATGTACCACTCATTAGCCCGTATTGATCACCTGGTAGCGAACTTGTCACGTTGTGACCCGGTGCAATCAAATC
>JBEBBT010000075.1:0-6258 GCA_041158245.1 Actinomycetota bacterium
ACGACGCTCTTCCGATCTGATGGTTCCACGAGCGCATTGCATTTCGATGTTGTTGAGAATTTGAGTTCGATCTTTTTCAACTATCAAGGATTTTGCAACTAATTTGGTTACGTTCGAAGAGTTGTGAACCAATCTCAATGGTGGAACTTTGTCTGCAAGCATTTGCCGAAGAGGCTCGATGGCGTTGCGCAACTCTCGAACTGTTAAAGGGGACTGCGAAATTCCAGCTAACTCTGCAAGTTGAGTAATTGCAGGCTTATGTTGTAGATGAAAAACACTTTCAGCTGGTGAAAGTACTTGTGGGCTGTGAGATTGATTTAAAACTAAAACTGTGTCTGCATGCTGAAGAATTCTTTCGATCCGATGTTCGCAAATCAGAACAGTGATGCCCAAGTCTTGAACTAATCGATGTAATGTGCTCAAGATTTCGTCGGCAGCGACTGGATCTAATGCACTTGTTGGCTCATCTAGAAGTAAGACTTTGGGCTCGAGTGTCAATGCTGATGCAATTGCGACCCGCTGCTTTTCGCCACCACTCAATGTTGCTAAATCACGATTTCTTATAGAGTGCAATCCAAGTAAATCAATCACTTCCTCAAGCCGCTGTTGCATGGCTGTCGCCGTGAAGCCATGAGTTTCCATGCCAAAGACAATTTCATCCTCAACTGTTTGAGCAACAAATGTGTCATCTGGATTTTGACTAACTGTTGCGACTAAGCGAGACCATTCCTGGGCTGAAACTTCATGTGAGAAAACATTGCCTATGCTGACTAAGCCTTCGAGCATTCCGCCGGTGAAATGGGGAACTAAACCATTGATAATTCCAAGCAGAGTGCTTTTACCGCATCCCGTTGGACCGACAATTAAGACTAATTGACCTTCGGAAAACTCAAGGTTCAAATTTTCATGAACAGGTTTACCTTCGTATTTGAACGAGATATTTTTTAGTTTAATCATGCTAGTACCAAGTCTTTGTTTCGATTTACACTTACAAAAATCGCAAGAGCAATGCAAGCAATGATTGTGATTAATAGATGAAGCATTTGAGTGCCAAAAGATCCAATAAGTGTTAGGAGTGAAAGAGAAATCACGCTAAAGTCTTTTGTATTCCAGTTTTCCGTCCGATACTTTGTACGTGTTGCAACTTTTCCAGCCATTCGAATCCCAATGAGAATTGAAAAAGCGCTAACAGCAAGCAACAAGCCATCAAATACATTTGGTTGTAGGACCAGGAGCCTCATTATTTCTAGAGTTAAGAGAAACAATCCAAAATAAATCGGCTTCCGCCAGTTTTGGTTTTGGGTGGCATTGCCATAGCCGCGAACTGTTAAAGCGGCTGCTAATCGAACACTTCTTTCAAGCGCCGATTCACTAATGTTAACTAGATTATGTGAAATAGTTTTTAGCTTTCCAAAGTCCTGTCCGCGCCATCGACTTGCTTGTTTAATTCTTTGAATATCTGCAAATAGGTGAGGCAGGAAGGTGAAGGCAATAATGATCACCATTCCAATTTCGTGAAAAGCAACCGGTAATTGTTGAATTACTCGGCTAGTGGTGGTTAGTGAAACAGCGGTAGCAATCACCACGATTAGTCCGGCCAACCGCAAACTGTCGTTCAATGAAGCCGACAAACTTTCAAGTGTGACTATCCCACCAATTCGCAACCCGGTAATCCAATTAGGCAGCGTTAACTCTGGCAGCCGCAAAATAATCTGATTACCAACGGGGACTCCAAGCAAGATTTGTAAAACAATTCTCGAAATCAAAATAAAACCTGCAACCCGAATCATGACTAGGTATGACTTCCAGTTCTTGTGTTCGGTGATCAGGCTTTTTGAAACCAAAACGGATAGAAAAATCAGGAAGATGACGAATATTAAATTTTCATTCACTGAAATTGAAATGGCAGCGCAAATAGCCCACACCCACCAGGTGGTGGCATGGAATTGGAATGTTTGCGCTGCCATTTTCAACTACTCAGACTTTTTATTCTTAACAATCAAAGCGATTCCGCCAATTGCTACGAGGAATGCACCTAAAAGAAGATAAGTATTAGATTCCTCACGCGACTCATCGACGGGAGCTGAAGTTGTCTTTGGTTCTTCCATGTTTACAGCTGGGATTTCAACTTCTTCACCACAACCGGAAGACGGTAGGTTTTCAACACCGCAAACCATCCCGGCTTCTTCACGAGTTTCAAACGCGCTACTTAGTAGAAGTGAAGATGGATCTCCAGCCGTTACTTCAACGCAGGCTGTTTTTGTCGGTTGCACCGCGGATGCGTCTGCTTCGTTTGAATAATCTGATGCGTCTCCGAAATCGACCACGAGTGCTACTCGTGCGATGCCATCTTTGGCTGGTACATCTGCACAGATCGTTTCAAAAGTCTCTTCGGTACGCGGAGCGAATTCTGCGCCAATTTCAATGCCGGCTGTGATGTATCTCCAGCCTTGGACCTGACCGTCTTCGGCTGCGACATCTGCCGCTCCAGTCATTGCCATTTCCCAAACGCCATCGTTGAGTTGCCAATAGCTCCAGTAACGCCAAGCGCTTTCGGCACTTGCGGAACTAACTGGCAAGAATGCGAGTAGAAAAGTGATAACTAATAATGAATATCTCTTCATGTTGACCTCTCAATTGATGAGTCAACGAATGCGTCAAAAGAAAAACCCTCTGCATACCAATTTGGGATGTACAGAGGGCAACTGATGCCACCTACGTAGACCACGACGATTTTGGTGTTTGTTCTCGCCAGGTGCTCCGACTCGTTTGCAGTTGCAAACCTACGGTTGCGGGTCAGCGTCGGATTTTGACCGACTTCCCCTGGACTTCGAGAACCTTTATTAAGTTGTGCAGCAAGCCTAACTTGAAACGGTTAGTCTCGAAGAGATTTGGGCAACTTTACTTCGCGTGGCGCTCCGCCAACCTTCACAATCGGTTTTGGCAAGCGCATGGCTCGTAAGGTTAGGCTGCGGCTGATTCCGTAAAACATTGCACCTTTGAGCTCGGATTTTTGAAATTCTTTATTTAAAGCCCGTCGAAGCAGAAATGCATAGCTTCCAATGTCAACGATTAGGGCGAGCATTAGGAAGACAAAGAACAAATTGAAATAACCAATTACCGTGGCGCTGTTAGCGCTATTTGCTGGAAAAGCCATTGTCATCACAACGGATACAAAAGTTATTGGCATAAAAATCTCGGCCAAGGTCAATCTGCTGTCCGTATATTGACGAACAAATTTTTTGACAGGTCCACGATCTCTTGCTGGTAGGAATTTTTCATCCAATGTGTAGAGTGCTTTACGGGTTTGGATGCGAGCATCCATTTCACGAGTTCTCATCGCAGCGCGAGCGCGACGTTTGTCTTTTGGAATTTTCAAGGCTTGTTTGCGGGCCGCTTCAGCCTCTTTGCGACTTCTGGTTGCTTTACCTTTTGATTCAGGATTCGTCATAGCCAAAGCCTAACTAGCGTTAGTCGAGTGGGGCAGTCGTGGCTGGTAGATCGAGCATTCGGTCTAATGCAACCTTCGCCTCTTTAGCTACTTGCTCATCTACTGTAATTACGTTGTGAATTCTTCCATCTGCTAACGCTTCTAGAATCCAAACCAGATGTGGAAGATCTATTCGATTCATTGTTGAGCAGTAGCAAACCGTCTTGTCTAAGTAAGTGATTTGTTTGTCTTTGAATTGATTTGCAAGTCTGCGAACTAGATTTAGTTCAGTTCCGATAGCCCACTTTGATCCTGCAGGTGCATCGCTCAAAACTTGAATGATTTTTTCGGTTGAACCAACAAAGTCCGCATTTGAAACCACTTCATGTTTGCATTCAGGATGAACTAAAACGTTCACTCCAGGAATCTCATTGCGAACATCAATCACATTTTGCTTGCTAAATCTTCCATGTACTGAGCAATGGCCTTTCCATAAAATAACTTTTGCCGCTTTCAATGAATCAGAGGTTTGCCCACCAAGAGGTTTGGTTTGATCCCAAACCACACAATCATCGAGTGAAAGACCCAAATCTAAAACCGCAGTGTTTCGGCCCAAATGTTGATCGGGCAAGAAGAAGATTTTTGATTTTTGTGCGAATGCCCAAGACATGGCTCGTTTTGCGTTTGAAGAAGTGCAAACAGTTCCCCCATTGCGACCAGTGAAGGCTTTAATTGCAGCGGTTGAGTTCATATAGGTAATTGGAATGATGTCATCTGCAATTCCTAGTTTCTCAAACTCGGACCATGCATCATCTACTTGCTTGGCGTTGGCCATGTCGGCCATTGAACAACCAGCTTGCAAGTCAGGCAGAATCACTTTTTGATTTTCTGATGTCAGAATGTCTGCGCTTTCAGCCATGAAATGCACACCGCAGAAAACAATAAATTCTGATTCAGGTGAATCTGCAGCCTTTTGAGCAAGTTTGAAAGAGTCTCCTGTGACATCAGCGAATTGGATTACTTCATCTCGCTGATAGTGATGTCCGAGAATGAATACGCGATTTCCAAGTTGTGCCTTCGCCTTCTTTGCTCGCTCAACTAGATCTGGGTCGCTAGCTGCTGGCATTTCGCCAGGGCAAGACACACCTCGTTCACTTTGCAGGTCGGTTTCTTTACCGCGCAACAGCAGCGACAACGGGCTTTGGCTTGGTTCGACAAAATTGGTGCTCACGGGCAAAGTCTCGCACGAAACCATGCTTTAACCTTTTGCAATGCAGATTGTGGTTTGCCCGGACAAGTTCGCCAGCACTTTGAGCGCATCTCAAGCAGCGAGTGCGATCAGTGAGGGTTGGCATAGGTTTGCACCAGATGCATCAATCCAAATCATCCCAGTTTCGGATGGCGGGACAGGTTTCCTTGACTCAATCTCAACCGCTCTTTCACTTAAAAGAGAACCGTTAATTGTTCGCGGGGCATTAGGCGCAAACATTCCAGCTGAATATGCGTTTGATTACTCAAGTGCGTATATAGAGGTAGCACAGATTGTGGGCATCGATTTAATTGAACCTTCAAACCAAACTTCGATAATTGCCAGTTCCTATGGAGTTGGTCAGGCAATCAAGGCGGCTGTTGAAAAGGGATTCAAGAAAATCATTCTCGGACTTGGCGGAACTTCGGTTAGTGATGGTGGCGCAGGAATGTTCGCAGCCCTTGGCGCCAAGGTTTTCGATGAGTCTGGCTTTGAGACTGATGCACTTGAGTATGGAGCATCAAAATTACTTGAAGTATCCAAAATCGACTTAGAAGAAATTACAGAACTTTTGAATGAAGTGACGATTGAAATATTAACCGATGTTGATAATCCATTATTGGGAGCGCGCGGTACTGCTCAAGTGTTTGCAACTCAAAAAGGCGCATCTGACAAACAGATTTTAGAAATTGAATCTGCTTTGACACATTTCTCAAAATTACTTGGCAAGAGAGAAGATGGAAAAAACCCGGCCGTGGCTCTTGGAGCTGGTGCAGCCGGTGGAATTGGTTTTGGCTTGATTCGGCTAGGTGCTAGTAGGTCAGCTGGTATAGACCGAGTAATGAACATCCTCGGATTGAAACAAGCAATTGAAAAAGCGGATCTGGTCATAACTGGCGAGGGAAAATTTGATTGGCAGAGCCTTGATGGAAAGGCAGTTACTGGAGTTGCAAGGATGGCGATGAACTTGGGAAAACCAACCATCGTTTTGGCAGGACAAGTTGAAATTGGACGCCGAGATTGGCAAACCATCGGAGTCAATGGCGCGTTTGCGCTTGCAGAATTTGCCGGTCTGGAGCGAGCGATGTCTGACTCAGCTCAGGTCCTGAGCGAATTGGCGCAGCGGGTCGCTCGTACTTGGAATCGCTAAATCTGCCGCTTGCGTTAATCTTTGCCAATACGCACCTGAGGAGAAAAAATGGATGCAACCAAAATCGAAACCATGCCAGCAAGCACCGTTACCACCGGCTTAGTTTTGACAGATTCAGCAGCTTCCAAAGTGAAGTCACTGATCGATGCTGAAGGTGAAGCAGGTCTAGCGCTTCGTGTGGCAGTTAAGCCAGGCGGTTGTGCAGGCTTCCAGTACGACCTTTTCTTCGACAACAACTCCCTCGAAGGTGACATTGTTAAAGAATTCCATGGCGTAAAAGTTGTAGTAGATCGTGGCAGTGCTGAATACATCGATGGCGCTGTAATTGATTACGTAGATTCACTAAGCGAATCTGGTTTCAAAATTGAGAATCCACTTGCAACTGGTGGCTGTGGCTGCGGAAAGTCATTCTGCTAACCCCTGAACAAA
>JBEBBT010000076.1:0-8737 GCA_041158245.1 Actinomycetota bacterium
TTGGCATACACCCTCAACGGCGAGCTTCGCACGGCTTCGGTCTCTAAAGTTAAAAAATACAAATCCCAGTTTGTGGATGTCCAAAATTCGGGTTACGACAATAGCGGCCGTTTGTGGTTTAGTAATTTCAGAGGGAATCTCTTTTGCCTTTCAACAGACGGCTCAATCCAAAAAGTATTGCAGTTAGAAGGATTGCGAATACAGGATTTATCGGTTTCTCCAGATGGAGCTCGAGTGGCTTTGATTGCAACAACTCAATCCACCTCAACATTGCTGGTTGGTTCAATCGTTTCTGAAAATGGCATTCTCAAAGTGGTGAGTCTTCACAAAGTTGAACAAACACTTAACGAGGTATCTGATGTTGACTGGTTCAACTCAACAGACCTTGCTGTACTCGGTCAAATAGGTATCAGCGAATCTGTAGTTGCACAGGTATCTTTAACAAATGGTTCTTTGAGAAACTTGAATGGTCCTAGAAAGTTCAACTACATCAGTACTTCAAACAAAGGTGCGCTTCTTGCTGGTTCTAACTCTGGCTCAGTCTGGATGTTTGAAGATGGGCAGTGGATTAAATTCGCAAAGAATGTACAAGCCGTTTACTCCAAGTAATTTTCCACAAGAAATAGTTTGCTCACTTTTTCTATAGCTGGCGAGCAAGAATATTGCGGTGCAGAGGTTTACAGATTTACTAGTTCAAAAAAGATGTTTTGGTTGCAATTTTGCTACAGACTATTTTTGTTCTAATTGCAGAAAGGGATTTCGCCCCAAAAATTATCGACTTCCAAATGGTCTGTTGTTTCGTACTCTCTCGCAGCAAAATCCGGCAATGATGCGTGCAATATCGGGCTGGAAGGACCGCCATCTAACTTCACTTACTAATTGTTTCGCCGATTTATTGGTAGATACCGAACCCGCATTAGCAGCTAATCATGAAATGCAAATTGTTATTCCACCCCAACGTAAGCGAGCTTTTGCAACAAGAGGTTTTTACGCAATGGGGCAATTGGCAGCCGAACTCCAGCGGCGAAACCCCAACCTTAAGTTTGATCCAGACGCGGTTTACTACAGGCGAGAACCTAGAGATCAAAGAGGCTTGAGTCTCAAACAGCGCGCTGAGAACGTTGAGGAAGTTTTTGCCGTTAACTTGAAAACAGACTTTCCAATGTTAGTCCTTGATGACGTTTGGACAACGGGATCCACGCTGCGACAACTGATTTTGACTTTGAAAAATCCAGAGCAAGTTACGAACATATTGGTGTTAGCAACAGCATACAAAATCTCTGCTAGAGATGTATGGCAAAGCGGTTAATACTCAAGTAAAGTCCCACATAAGAAACTTGGAGGAATAATGTCTGACCCAACCATCTCAATTCACAATCGTCACCTTGAAGCCAATAAGGAATGGTTGGAACATTTACGCGAAAGAACTCTCGAGTTAGATAGATTTGGAAATAACATCATCGCCTTTGATGTAGAGGTTGCTCATCAAAACAATCCAAGGCTGGCAGCAAAATCTTGGCATGTTGAAATTACTGCGAAAGTCAAGGGTGCATTGATTCGAGCAACCGGTGAAGCTTCTGAACCTGAAAAGGCATATGAACGGGCTTTCAAAGTTATGGAATCTAACTTGCGAAGAGCCGCAAAGCGTCATCACTGGTCACGACATGGTCGTAAATCAACCATGAAAGTAAGTGAGAAGTTAATTTAGCCCTGGCTCACAATCCACTCACGGTTCCTTCAACATTTTAGAAAACAGCACCAGATGTTCCGTAACTAATGCAAGGTTCGCTCAAGCGAAACTTTCTGGAGGAACTGTGTTTTCAATTTCACTTTGTGGCCCGCTCATTTATCGAAATGCTTTTTTAGATCAGCTTCGGTCAATGCGGGCAGAAATTAAAGTTTCGGCAATTAGTAATCACATTGAGGATGCGCCAACCATGATTGCAAATTGCATACCCGATGCGGCTTTTCTAATTTCAGCAACCTCCGTTGACACAATGCAAGTTCAACTAGAGCGGATTCGCAAAGTTGATCTGGATGTGAAACTTATCTGGTGGAAATTAAGTGAAGAGCAAGTGCCCAAATCTCACGCTATTCATGACTATGAAGTTGAAATTGTCAATTGGCAAGCTGCACCCGAAACTCTGGTGCTGTCTTTGGGCATACCAATTCAATCCAAGCCAAAAATTGCCAATCGACCTCACCTAACTGCTCAGGAGCACCACATACTTCAGCTTGCAGCGGATGGTCTTTCAAATCGTGCTATCGCATATCGCTTATCGGTTAGCGAAAGCACAGTAAAGAATCATTTGCGACATATCGGAGCTAAGTTCAATACCAGTTCCCGTGCGCAAGCGGTTTGGCAAGCGGTTCAATGGGGTTATTTGAGCCCGCAAACAAATCAACTTACGAGCTGAATAACTTTTTTGTGTAAAGTTTTTGGAATCACTTCGGCAATTTCAATCTGGTCACAGTTCACCCAAGATGCTGCTCTCAGGATTGCTTTAGCTACACCCGCGATGTGTTTTTCTGAAGGCTTGTCTGATTCAAAAACTAGTCGGTTGATAGTTAAAGTGTTTCCGTTGCGTTTTGGATCCACTCTTGCAACTATTTCGTCGCCGACAAGGACTGGCATTGCGAAGTATCCGTAATAACGCTTCGCTTTAGGGGTGTAGGCCTCTATTCGATACTCCATTCCAAAAACTTCTTCCAGCCTTGGTCTATGCCAAACTAGAGAATCAAAAGGAGAGAGGAGTACTGAATTGTTTGCGAGATTTTTTGACTGATTTTCAATTGCTGATTTGAATGCGTAGTAGGTATCAGCCCAACCAGGAATCTTTAGGGAAACTATTTCCGGGTTCTCAATGAACCGGCGCCAAGCTTTAGTCGTTGCATCTAAGTTTTTTGTTGAAGTTGGATTTGGCTTTTTTAATCTATGGACATCCAGAATGTCATTCATGGATGCAACTCCCTGACTTCGAGTGCCATCTAGTAGGAGTTGATAAATTGCTTCATCGTCAGGCAAGTCATAGAAATACTTTTCTGGAATTGCATCTTCTGAAAGTGAATAAACCCTTCGCCAGCCAACTCGTTTAGTGCAAGTGACATCCCCCGTTGCAAGTAACCACTCAACGGTGCTCTTGGTTTCAGACCAGTCCCACCAGTCAGAAGACTTGCGGCCACCACCAAGTTCAGTAGTGGTCAAACCACCTTCTGTTGCCAATCGTTTTTTTATTTGGTTAATAGATTTTTTAGTAACGCCATTCCACAAATCTTTTGATGCGGATGCGCGCCTTCGAAAACTAAACATGGGCCAGCGATCTACTGGCAAAATGCAGGCTGCGTGAGACCAGTACTCGAAATGCGAATCTCCATTCCAATAAGTTGCTTCAATGTCGGCCCGACTCAATCCACGATGCCGAGCGTGGGCCACGAGTTCATGAGACCTCGCTAAAACGGAAATCGTGTCGAGTTGGACGGCCCCGAGTTGGTCGACTGCAGCCTTGAGAGAGGAACCCTCAGCAGGTATAGAGAGCAGTCCCTGCGCGCTCAAAATTGCCCGTTTGGCCTGTTTTTGGCTCACAATCTGCGCTGTTTCAACCATAGTCTGAGAGTAGGGCACACATGGTTGGCAAAGGTCGCTTAGCATTTACCTAGGAGTTATCAAAAATTTACCAAAGTAAGGAAATGCGTGAGCGTTGTAGACAAGATTCTTCGAATCGGTGAAGGCAAGATCCTTCGCAACTTGGAGCGAATCAAAGACAAGACAAACGCATTAGAACCTGCGATTAAAGCTCTTTCAGACGAACAACTACAGGCAAAAACAGCAGAGTTCAAAGCCCGTTATCAGAGCGGTGAAGATCTGGATAGCTTGATGCCAGAAGCATTTGCGGTAGTTCGCGAGGCAGCCTGGCGGGTCTTGGGTCAACGCCATTACGACGTTCAAATTATGGGTGGCGCTGCTCTGCATTTGGGCAACATTGCTGAAATGCGAACCGGTGAAGGTAAAACACTGGTAGCGACATTGCCCTCATACCTAAATGCAATTGCAGGTAAAGGCGTGCACGTTGTTACGGTCAATGATTACTTGGCAGAGCGCGACTCTGAATGGATGGGACGAGTTCATCGATTCTTAGGTTTGGAAGTTTCATGCATTCTCGCGCACATGAATCCGCAAGAACGTCGCGTTGCATATGCAGCAGACATTACTTACGGAACCAACAATGAATTTGGTTTTGACTACTTGCGCGACAACATGGTTTGGAATCCAGCTGAATTAGTTCAACGCGAACATTTCTTTGCAATCGTCGACGAAGTTGACTCTATTTTGATTGACGAAGCGCGCACGCCGCTGATCATCAGTGGACCAACCAACGAGAAAAATGAATGGTACGAACACTTTGCGCGGTTTGTACGCAAACTAAATCGTGATGAAGACTACGAAGTAGACGAGAAGAAGCGCACAATTGGTGTACTTGAAAGCGCAATTGACAAGACCGAAAAAGAATTCGGAATTGAAAACCTATACGAATCGGTGAACACGCCACTAGTTGGACTTTTGAATAACGCGATTCGCGCAAAAGAGCTCTATAAACGCGATCGTGATTATGTAATCATGGATGGCGAGATTCTGATTGTTGACGAACACACCGGCCGTCTATTGGCAGGCCGTCGTTATAGCGAAGGTATGCACCAAGCGATTGAAGCTAAAGAAGGTGTAAAGGTTCAGGCGGAAAATCAAACTCTTGCGACTATTACGTTGCAAAATTACTTCCGCTTGTATGAAAAACTTTCAGGTATGACCGGTACTGCTATGACTGAAGCAGCGGAGTTCAACCAGATTTACAAGTTGGGTGTTGTTCCTATTCCAACAAATCGTGAAATGATCCGCATTGATCAAACTGACCTTGTATACCGAACTGAACAGGCAAAATATCTAGCAGTCATTGAAGATATTGTTGAACGTCATTCAAAAGGTCAACCAGTTTTGGTTGGCACAACTAGCGTTGAAAAGAGCGAAATTGTTTCTAGCCTTTTGAAAAAACGCGGAATTCCACATCAAGTTTTGAATGCAAAGTTCCATGAAAAAGAAGCTGCAATTGTGGCAATGGCAGGTCGAAAAGGTGCCGTCACTGTTGCAACAAACATGGCCGGCCGAGGCACAGACATCATGCTTGGTGGAAACTCAGAACATATTGCCAGAACCGAATTAGCTCAACGCAATTTGTCTGCAGTTGAAAACCTAGCTGAATACAACGCTGCTTGGCCTGATGCGTTAGCAAGAGCAGAAGCAGCAGTGGCTACAGAGCACGATGAAGTGGTTGCACTCGGCGGACTTTATGTATTAGGCACTGAACGCCATGAATCTCGTCGCATCGACAACCAGTTGCGTGGTCGCGCAGGCCGTCAAGGAGACCCAGGCGAAACACGATTCTATCTTTCACTTGAAGATGACTTGATGCGATTGTTCAAGTCTGAAATGGTTAATTCATTCCTAACTCGTTTCAATGTGCCTGACAATGTTCCAATTGAAGCAAGCATGGTTACGAAATCAATTCAGAGCGCTCAAACTCAAGTAGAAGCGAGCAACTTTGAAATTCGTAAGAATGTTCTGAAGTATGACGAAGTGTTGAACCGTCAGCGCTTGGTCATTTATGGTGAGCGTAAAGAAGTATTGGCTGGTAAAGATATTTCAGATCAAATCAAAGATTTCTTCAAAGATACCGTCTATGGATATGTGGAAGCGGAAACCGCTGATTCTTATGATGAAGACTGGGATTTCGATCGCCTAACCACCGCGTTCAAAGAGATTTATCCAATTGGCGTCGATATCAAGGCATTAGCCGAGAATTACGGTTACAACTCTGAGGATGTTGCGGAAGAAATTTTGCAAGATCTATTAGCGAAGTATGAACTGCGTGAAAAAGAACTCGGTAGTGATGCAACTCGTGAACTAGAGCGCAAAGTTGTTTTGAGCGTACTCGATCGCAAATGGCGAGAACATCTTTACGAAATGCAGTACCTTCAAGAAGGTATTGGATTGCGAGCGATGGCGCAAAGAGATCCATTGGTCGAATATCAGCGTGAAGGATATGACCTCTTCGCCGCCATGATGGATTCGTTGAAAGAAGAAGTTGCTGGTTTCTTGTTCAACGTTCGTGTCACTGTTTCGCATGACGAAGACGACGAAGATTTTGAATTAGAAGTTGCTGGAGCTGAAGAACAACAGCCACGCCAACTTTCATATTCGGCTCCAAGCGAATCTGGTGGCGTTAATCTAGATAAGTCATCAGCAGGGCCTAGTCGCAATAGCCCTTGTCCGTGTGGATCTGGCAAGAAATACAAGCGTTGCCACGGAGCATCTGAAAACTAAGAGGTCCTCTCGTGCCTGAAATTGTTGCAAATAGTGTTTTGCCTGCCAAGCGCGAGATAGTCCATTTCCCATCTCTCGATGGGACTATGTTGGTTGGTGAAATTGCAACACCAGTGGATAAAGAACCACTTGCAACCTTGATTTGCCTTCATCCATTGCCTACACATGGTGGCTACATGGATAGCCATATTTTTCGAAAAATGGCTTGGCGACTCCCAGCTCTGGCTGATCTTGCAATATTTCGATTCAACTTTCGAGGGGTTGAGTCGGCCGCTGGAAAGAGTGAAGGCGAATTTTCTTCAGGAGTTGGCGAAGGTCTCGATGCGCAAGCCGCAATTGCTTATTCAATTGATTTGGGTCTACCAAAAATCCATGTTGTTGGTTGGTCATTTGGCACTGATGTGGCATTGCGTTATGCAAATATTCCTGGTGTTGAAAGTGCAATTTTGCTTTCACCCCCACTTCGGTGGACTGATGACCAAGACCTCAATTCCTGGAAAGTTTCTGCAAAACCTTTAACTGCACTGGTTCCAGAGTTCGATGATTATTTAAAACCAGAAGAGGCCGGAGAAAGATTTGCTGTAGTTCCGCAAGCAAAAGTCATAGCTGCTCTTGACACCAAACATCTTTGGGTGGGAGAGAAGAGTGTAAAAATCGCACTTAATGAAATCGTAAAGACTGTTGCTCCTTCGAAATATCCACTGCCTCTAGAGTGGGATGGCCCAATGGACAAGTGGAGCGATTTGTGAACGCAATAGTTCTTCTGCATGCCTTTCCGCTTGATCATCGAATGTGGGATGGGGTTTCGGATGAGATTGCAAAAAGTGGTTGGCAAGTTTTTGCACCCGATATTCGCGGTTGTGGAAATGCCCCAGACTGGCAACTTGATCAGCCAATTTCCTTGCGGACTATAGCTGAAGATGTTTTGAGCTTAATGGATAAATACGGAGTCAATAACTTTGTGGCAGGCGGTTGTTCTCTCGGCGGCTATGTAGTCATGGAAATTATGAGAATCGCACCAGAAAGAATTGCAGGAGCAATTTTCATTGACACCAAAGCCAGCGCTGACAGTGAAGAGCAAAAAGCAAATCGATTAAGGGTTGCAGAACAAGTACAAAGTACAAATAGCACCGAAGCTTTTTATCGCGCCATGTTGCCAAATGTCTTAGGAAAAACAACGCACGAGATATCTCCAGAAAAAGTTGAATATACGCGTCTACTTATGCAAGAGTCAAAAGTTGATGGAGTTGCAAATCTGCAAATTGCAATGAGCAAGCGAATGGATTCCCATGAGGTGATTGGAAAATTCTCAGGACCCATTTTGTCGATTCGGGGCGATGAGGATGTTGTCGCAAGTGCTGAGGATCATTCCAAAATCATGGCAGTTGCCAAAGATGCTGTTCACATTGAGATTTCCGGATGTGGGCATCTTGCGCCAATCGAGAAGCCACTCGAGACCGCAGACGCTATTGTTGATTTCCTTGGCAAAATTGTTAATCGAACCTGCTGATAGAAGAAGTAAGAAGGGAAAAAGACCATGAATATGAAAAATCCTCACTTACAAAGCGGTGTTGTCGACCTTTCCACTTTGGGCGCTAAACCTGTTAGCGCATCGAAAACTGATTCCCCTCACATCTGCGATGTCAATGAAGAGAACTTTGAAACTGAGGTTTTACTTAAATCCAAGAAAGCTCCAGTAATTGTTTGTTTAGGCTCTTTAAGACACGCGCCAAGTGGGCAGGTTCTAGCGCTCTTAGAAAAATTGATTCTTGAATATGCTGGCAAAGTAGCGCTAGCCCGCGTTGACACTGACACTAATCCTCAAATCGCGGCGGCTTTTCAGACTCAGACAGTTCCAGCAGTTTATTTAGTTTTAAATGGGCAAGTCCAACCACTCTTTAATGAAGTTCCACAAGAATCTCAAGTCAGAAGTATTTTTGATCAAATAGTTGAAGTCGCGGCAAAAGCTGGACTGGCCGGACTAAATAGTGAAGGAGAACCAACTCTTTCAAATGAAGAAGATTCTGCACCTGAAAAACCAATCGATCCAAGATTTATAAAAGCTTTTGAGGCCATGGAAGCAGGCGAGTGGGATACAGCTGAAGCAGTGTTTCGAGATGTTTTAAATAACTCACCTGCTGATGAAGAAGCAAAAATCGGTGTTATTCAGGTAGCTTTATTTAAGCGAACAGATGGAATTAATTTCGACGAGGTAATTGGTAAATCACTAGCAGACGCAAGCACGTATCTAGAAGTTTCAGATGCCTTAATGATGCTTGGACAAAATGTTCCAGCGTTTGACTTGTTAATAGCTGGGGTAAAAGAATTCCATGGAGAAGAACGCGATCAGTTAAAACAAAGATT
>JBEBBT010000077.1:0-3031 GCA_041158245.1 Actinomycetota bacterium
GCAGCTGCTACGGCTGCGATTGCAAAACCTTGTTTGCCACTAGAACGATTCGAAATAAAACGAACCGGATCAATTGCTTCTCTTGTTCCACCTGCAGTTATAACAAGATGTTTTCCTGCAAGATCAGCGAATTCTCCATCGCTATTCAATGCATGTTCAACCGCAATTGCGATGGAACTTGGTTCGCTCAATCGACCTTTACCTGAATCAACACCAGTTAATCTGCCAACTGCCGGTTCTAGAACTACCACACCACGTTTTCTAAGGGTTGCAACATTTTCTTGAGTGGCTGGGTTTTCCCACATTTCAGTATGCATCGCAGGCGCCAAAATAATTGGACAAGTCGCAGTCAAAATAGTTGCAGTCAATAAATCATCGGCGCGCCCGTGAGTCATGCGAGCCATGAAATCGGCTGTTGCCGGAACCACCACAATTGCTTTTGCACTTCTTGCCAAAGTTACATGTGGCACATTGTGAACTTCAGCCCAAGAATCGGTATGCACTTGATTTCCAGAAAGTGCAGCCATAGTGGCTTCCCCAACAAACTGAAGTGCGGAGTTTGTGGCAATTACTTCAACGTTGTAGCCAGCTTCGCTTAATAAGCGAATTGTTTCAACGCCCTTAAATGCAGCAATGCCACCGGTTACTCCAACAATAATGCTGGAGCTGCCGGTGGCAGTTGACATTAGTTTTCGTCAGCAGGACGGAATTGAAGTTTTCCTGCTTCAAGTTCGCGCAAAGCGATTGACATTGGCTTTTCGGTGCGTTCTGCATCAACCAATGGCCCAACGTTTTCAAAAGCGCCTGATTCCAATTGACCGTAGTAAGCGTTGATTTCACGTGCACGCTTGGCTGCGTAAATCACTAGTTGGTATTTGGTGCCAGCCTTTTCGATCAATTCATCGATTGGTGGATTGGTAATACCTTCTGGACGAGCGGTGGTGCCGGACATTGAACCTCACAAATTTAGGGGCTTTAAGAGCGGGCGAAGTCTAACAACTCACGGGCCGTGGTCTCGACCTCAAAATTTGTGAGTGAAATATCGAATTCTGACTCTGCCGCCAACTCAATTTTGGCCACCTCGAGCCGGCGTTCAATCACTTCTTGGGTCTCTGTACCCCGCCCTGTTAGCCGTTCAACCAGAGCCTGCCAAGAAGGCGGCATCAAGAAAACCAAAATCGCGTCTGGAAAGAGCTGTCGCACCTGCCGGGCTCCCTGCAATTCGATCTCAAGAATTACATGAACCCCTTCGGCAACTTTTTGTCGAACTGGACCTGCCGGAGTTCCATAAAGATTTCCAGCAAAATCTGCCCATTCCAGCATTTGTCCTGAATCAATAGTTTCTTGGAACACATCTCGAGTAACGAAAAAATACTCGCGACCCTCTTCTTCATCTGGACGTTTTTCACGTGTGGTCATAGAGACAGAGACCCAGACATCTGAGTTGTTGTTTTTAATCCACCTAACAACTGATGATTTACCAACACCACTAGGGCCAGAGACCACAATTAATTTTCCACTCATAGAGATGCAGCAATCTCCAATGCGGCCTGACGAATGTTTTGGGCACCTGTAATAGGTCTGCCAATCACCACAATGTTTGCACCATTTGCAATTGCTTCCTGTGGTGTTGCAACTCTGGATTGATCGCCAACATCTGCGCCAATCGGACGAACACCAGGAGTAATGAGTGTGACATAACTTGGCACGTTTGCGCGAATTGCGGCAACTTCATGTGGTGAACACACGATTGCTCGAGCTCCGGCTTCAACTGCCATTTTCGCCATTCTTACTGCAAGTTCCTCAGCGGTCTTTTCAAACCCAACCGCAATCAAATCTTGCGGAGACATCGAAGTGAGAATCGTTACAGCGGTGATTTTCGTATTTGGTAAAGCGGTTGCAGCAGCATTTATCATCGCTGGCCCACCACTTGCATGCACGGTTAAGAATTCCGGTGCGAACCTTGCAACACTTTCAGATGCACCCTTTACTGTGTTTGGAATATCGTGAAGTTTTAAATCAAGAAATAGTTTGCAGTCAGTTTGTTTAACTACATCGATTGCAGATTCGCCATCGCGCAAGAAAACTTCTAGCCCAATTTTTAGGACATCAACCGCAGGAGCCGCTTGGGTTGCCCATTCTTTTACCTTTTGCAAATTAGGTGCATCGAGTGCGACTGCAATTGGAGCCTTCATTAATTTCCTTCCTTATGGGCAATTCCCACAACATCAGAAAGCGAATCGAAGCCACGTGATGCAATTTCTTCTAATAATTCATTTTGCACTCGCATTGGCGCGCTTGGGTCGCCAAAAGTTGCAGTGCCAACACTTAGTGCACTTGCGCCGGCCGCAATAAATTCCAACGCGTCTTTTCCATTTCGAATTCCACCCATACCAAGGATTGGAAAATCTGGCATGGCAGCATGAATTTGATAAACGCAGCGAACCGCAACTGGACGAATCGCTGGCCCTGACAAACCACCGGTTCTTCCACCTAAAACTGGCTTAAGTGTTTTTTGATCGATGACCATTCCAAGAACGGTATTAATAACAGAAACTCCGTCAGCTCCAGCCGCTCTAACTGCGTTTGCAATCTCGACAATATCGGTTACATCAGGAGAAAGCTTTGCCAGCAACGGCATCTCTGGAGTCACACTTCTACGAACCGCAGAAACCACATCGGAAGCAGAACCCACATTGCATGCGAAAACGAGTCCACGATTTGCAACGTTCGGGCAAGAAATGTTGATTTCAATTGCGGCTACCGCTGGATGATCGCGAAGTTTGGATGCTAATCGAGCGAACTCTTCTACATTGTTTCCCGCAATAGAAACTACAGTAGTAGCACCACGGTCATACAACCATGCCAAATCTTTTTCGATGAAAGATTCAATGCCTGGACCTTGTAAACCAATTGAGTTCAACATGCCCGATGGGGTTTCAGCCATTCTTGGTGTTGGTCTACCCGATCTTGGCTGAAGCATGATGCTTTTTGTAACTATGCCACCGATTTTTGTGATGTCAAAAAACTG
>JBEBBT010000078.1:0-3769 GCA_041158245.1 Actinomycetota bacterium
TGCCGTTGACGATACCTGTGAATGTGAAGTCTCCAACAGTGAATGACATGTCAGAAATGCCGACAACAAGAGTTACGCCAGCAATCATCAAGTTGGTGGTGTCACTGAAATCAACTTTGCTCTGAATCCAGATCTTTGCACCAAGCACACCAATCATGCCGAACAAAACAGTTCCAACTCCACCAAGAATTCCAACTGGAACAGATGAAAGAACTGCACCAAGTTTTGGAGACATTGAAAGCACAATTGCGCCAACACCAGCTACTGCATAAGCGGCAGTTGAGTAAATGCGGCTTGCAGCCATTACGCCGATGTTTTCAGCGTAAGTGGTGGTACCAGAACCGCCGCCAAGACCTGCGAGAGTTGTTGCAACACCATCAGCCATTAGTGCCTTGCCCATTACAGGGTCTAGATCGTCACCGGTCATGTTCGCTACAGCTTTAACGTGTCCAACGTTTTCCGCAATCAAAACCAGAACGACAGGCAAGAACAAGATGATTGCATTGGTTGAGAACTGTGGAGTTGTGAAAGATGGAGTTCCAAACCATGCAGCATTTGAGATGTTTGCGGAGGCGTCTGACGAAATCAAACCTGTCAACGCTGCGAAAACATATCCAACAACCAAACCAAGCACGATTGAAAGACGAGCCACAAATCCACGGAATGCAACTGCAATTAGCAATACAGAAACAAGTGTGATGGTTGCAAGTTTTGGATCTGCTGAGAATTGCCCTTTAGCAACGCCAGCCAAGTTCAAACCAATGATCACCACAATTGAACCAGTAACAATTGGAGGCATGATTGCTTCAATCCATTTGATACCGGCTTGTTGAACAATCAAACCGACCAGAGCTAGAACTACACCTGTTGCGACGATGCCACCTAGAGCAAGAGCAATGTCAGTTCCGCCTGCTTTAGCAGCAGCAATTGGCCCAAGGAACGCAAATGAAGAACCTAGGTAAGAAGGAACTCGGTTGTTTGTTAACAGCACAAAAAGCAATGTGCCAATACCCGAGAACAAAAGTGTGGTGCTTGGTGAGAAGCCAGTGATGATTGGGACCAAGAAGGTCGCACCAAACATTGCGGCAATGTGTTGCAAGCCAATACCAATAGTGCGGGGCCAAGAGAGGCGCTCGCCTGGTGCTACAACTTCACCTGGGGTAACAGTCTTGCCGTCACCGTGGAGTGTCCATGAAAACATTCAGATTCCTTAAATCTTGAATGTATCCCGAAGTGAGATACGGCGGAAGTATTGAGCACGAATGTGCACAAAACCGACATATATTCAGTATGTCGCGCCGTTTTCACAGGTTGTAGTCGCAAGGTCACTTTAAGTAGCAACCATTAAACCAGAGCGAAAAATCGCTTTTAGTCGAAAAGTTCCTCTAGAAAACTGCGCTTGCGCTTTTTATGTGAATAATCTGCATGAGAGGAAGAGTGCCCTGGCTGAGGAGCTGGACGAGACGCTGACTGCCAATTGTTTTCTGCAGAAATCAGCTTTTCAAGTTCGCCACGATCTAGGAAAAGACCTCGGCAATCGGTGCACTGGTCCACTACTACGCCATTGCGCTCATAGGAGGACATATCGCCTTTACATTTTGGGCATACAAGGTTTGACATAAGAAAAGTTTCTTATGCCAAACCACTGCCCGCAACTCGAAAACGACAGAAATTAATCAGGATTTCTTTTTGGTCTTAGCAACAATGTAAATCACAATACCAACAACGCCGACAATAAGGCCAAAAGGAATACTTAAAAATAGAAGCCACGGTGCAGCAGCAGCTGGACAATTTCCCTCATTGGCACTTGGCCCACAAGGAATAGATCCAATTAAGCCAATAATCATCGGAGCGATTCCAATTAATAGACCGATCCAGCCAACCCAACATCCGGCTTTTGCCGTCTGATCCGGAGCATTGCTTGGCGGGACTTGGCCACCCGAATCTTCAGTCACTTGTTTCCCTCTCCAACTAATCAAGGGGAAGAGTAGTTCTACAAATGCGTTTACAACCTCGAACTTTGCGGCAAACAAGCCTTGATTTGAATAATATACCCCTAGGGGTATTAAGTCTTTGGAGGAAATGTGTGCAGCCGAGTTAAATGTCGCAAATGTGGAAAATTCACCTGGTCTGGATGCGGACAGCACAAAAGCCAAGTCTTAGCCGGAATTCCAAAGAGCGAACGCTGCCAAGGGCATGAAAACGACCCAAGGAAGCCTGGATTGTTCACTCGCTTATTCGGCCCTAAATAGTCTTTAATCAAAAACTAATGGCGCTGAGGTAACTCAGCGCCATTAGTTTTGATTTACTAACCAATCACTTCTATGTAGAAGCCCTCGCCAATACGAGATGAATTCCCATCATCAAATACGCCAACAGCACGAACTAATAGTTTGCCATGCGTTTCATATCCCCACGCGCTCCATGAAAGTGGACCGTAGTTTGGATCGGTTGATTGCACAATTTCTTTTTGACTCCAACCTACGACTCCCTTGGTGTAGACCAGAAAACTATCTGCCTTTGGCTCATCGAAATTGGTCATAAGAGCTTTGAATTTTCCGCCGACAAGACCAAATCCAGTGCAATTGATTTCTTGCGCAACCACTACAGCTGAAGAGAGATCTCCAACCTTTCCAAAATAAACAGTTGGTTGAGCATCCATACCATCCTTAGATGTGTACATTGTGTATGCGGTTTCACCTTTGAAGGTTACAAATCCATCCTGATTACTGAATTGATTAGTCAAAGTGCTTTCATCTTTAAATTGGAATGGTTTTCCAAATCCCGAGCTCGTGGCTAAATACACGTGCGACATTCCAAATTCAAATCCCTTTGTAAAGGCAATCACTGTCTTGCCCTTTGGAGAAACGGCCATCGAACTCGGAAAGAATTCAGAGTAAGTATGCGGGGATTGGATATAGTTAGAAATAGTTCCTTTCTTCACCCATTTTTGATTCGCACGTTTACGTTCAAATACTTTCATCAAACCCTTTTGAGTTTGAACGTCATTCTCCACTGTGGTTAAAACAACTGCGAAAACAATACTAATCTGGCCCTTTGAATTACCGGCTAAATACATTCCGTTCAAGACTGCGTTGCAAACTTCAGTTTGAGAAAAGTCACATTGAACAAAATCGCTCGCAGGAAGCAAATCTGCAATCAATTTTCGTGTCCATTTATTTCCGTCCAAATCCCACGAGTAAGCCTTGTAGTCATCTCCCTCTTCAACAGCAGCTACGTATGTAAATCTATTTCCACTTGTGTGAGTCCAATTTTGGAAAACTCCACTGAAACCAGAACTTTTGGGCAGCATTGCAGCTGGCTTAAAAGTATTGCTTTTTGCTGAGGTATTTGTACTGAACATTATTCCATTGGCGCCTTGCCAGAATAAGTAAATTTTTCCGTTATCCAAGATGCCGACGTTTGCTGAATTTGTGCAGATTGAGTCACCGATTGTGATTGGCTCAGACCAATCTGCATTCTTTCTTTTTATAGAGACGAAAATTGTCGAAACATCTCCATCGCAAACAGCCCATACCGAAACATCAGTCTTTCCATTTGTTTCTGCGTTGTAACCATAAGCGTTTGAATAATCGCCAGTTATCTCTTGGCCAAATGCTGGCACTGATTGAAAGACAAATAGAAGCGAACAAATTGCGGTAATTATTTTCTTGCGCATATATTTCCTTTCCGGAAAAATATTTAAAGCCCTAATTTCATTTAACGATTTCAACATTTAGTCCAACAGGAGTCGGCCATTGATTTGGAT
>JBEBBT010000079.1:0-3630 GCA_041158245.1 Actinomycetota bacterium
GAAATTCGCTGAGAATCTCACCACCGCAAACTTTTACTGCACCGATTTCGGTTATGCCGCCTTCAGCAGGGGATTTGCCATTTGTCTCAAGGTCAACAATTACAAAAGTGGTGTTTGATAGGAGAGTCCCAAGCGAGTCGAAAGTTCCATCATTTTCCAAAACCACGTGCGGAACATACGCTCAGAGTGTGCCGAACAGGTGCTAAACCTGGGTGAATAGAGTTGTGCCTATGTCTCTAACGCTTCCAGATAGCCAACACCGCCTTAGATGCGGTCGTTGTGGCAACCTAACTCGATTCGATGTTGTAAGAACCACCAAAGTTAAAGAGTTTTGGCATGTAGACATGAGTGGAGAACCGACCTCAGAATCTCCGGAGATACTTGAAGAGACCATCTCTCAAATTTCATGCCGCTGGTGTGGGGCTAGTGATGAAGTTGAACATGTACTTCGCCCTAGTGCCGGTGGATCAGATTCCGAGCCAGACTCCATCAAATAGGCCGATAGCGTCACACCCTCGGTTTACCGTCTCATTGCACTAACAAAGTTGCTTTGAGAGGTAAAAATGAAGATTGACTGCAATACCTGCACCCAAAAGCCAATTGCTTGTGGCGATTGCGTTGTTACTCTCTTTCTGGCCATGCCAAGTCAAGACGGGGAGCTGATGGAGTGCGAGTCGGAGGCGATTTCGGTCCTAGCGCAAGTCGGATTAGTCCCAAAACTGCGCATGGAAAAGGCGAGTGGCGAATAATTTTTTAAGATTTTTTTAAGTGTAAGAATGCCCATAAATAGCCTCAATTCGGACATTTTGAGCGCAATTCGGGTGGCTTAAGTCGCTTGCTTTGGTAGTTTGCCCCCATGCTGTATCTCAAGCCAGCGGGATTTGCCCGCGCATTTGCAGCCTTAGTTGTTGCCCTCGCGCTTGCTGCCTCGACGGTTCCAGATGTAGTTGCCAGCCCTCCGACAGTGGATCTCAAAGAGGTTGAAGAAAAGGTAAGGGACTTAGAGTTCGAAGCCAATGCTGCGGGTGAAAAGTGGAATGAGGCAAGAGCCAAACTTTCTAAAGTGAATTCTCGGATATCGATGCTGACTAACAATTCCAAGAAGGCTTCAATCCGTTATCAGAAATTGCAAAAATCTTTCTCAAAGTTAATCGTGGGTCTGTATCAACAGGGCACTATCGATCTTGATGTTCAAGCGCTATTTTCATCTAATCCAAAGAATTACATCGCCCAGTTGAGTGCAGTGGATTTTGTTGGTTCTCAGCAAGTAATTGCAATGCGAGATCTAGAACGTGCCTCAATTAATCTAAAAAACACTAGAACGCTTCTGAAAGCTGAACAATTGCGCGCTAAGCAGTTAGTTAAAGAGGCTGATAGACATTTAAAAACTGCGCGAAGCAAATTAGCTCAAGCTAGAAAATTACTTAATTCGTTGAAAGCTGAACAGCGTCGCAAATATTTAGCCCGAATCAAAGCTAAACAAAAGAAGCAGGCTGAGAGGGCTAAGAAAGACCGAAAACGTGTCGGCAATCTAGTTGCAAATCGTCGCGTCAAGATAGCAGTGCAGTTTGCATTGTCTAGAGTTGGAAATCGCTATGTATTCGGCGCAGCTGGCCCATCGGTCTTCGACTGTTCAGGTTTGACCATGGCCGCTTACCGAAAAGCCGGTGTTTACTTACCTCATTATTCTCGTGCCCAAGTTTCAGCTACCCGTCCAGTGAGTCGAAGTAATTTGCGAGTGGGCGACTTAATTTTCTTCTTTAAGTACGGAATCCGTCACGTTGGCATGTACATCGGAGGCAACAGATTTGTGCACGCCGAAAATTCACGAACAGGCGTGATTGTGTCGTCGCTCTCCGAGAGCTACTACCAAAGGCACGTTTCTGGATATGGCCGAGTCGTCGGTTAGACGTAAAGTCCTTCAATCTCATCATTAAATTGTTGAGAAACTACATTGCGCTTCAATTTAAGCGATGGGGTCAGATGCCCGGATGCTTCACTCCAGTCACAATCAATCAGCACCCATTTGCGAATTGATTCTGCTTGGCTGACCGCCAGATTCGCATAATCGACAGCTGCTTGAATTTCAGATCTAAAGTTCTCATTAGCTGCTAATTGAGTAAATGAAGTTGTTGGTGGCAGTGAATTTCGCTCCAGCCAATTCTTAACTGAATCGGGTTCAATTGTGATAAGACATCCGATGAATGGTTTGTTGTCGCCAACCACCATGCATTGACTTACGAGCCAATTTGCACGAAGTCGATCTTCAATGACCGCTGGTGCAACATTCTTGCCACCAGCTGTAACAATTAACTCTTTCTTGCGACCGGTAATGAAAAGGTATCCATCTTCATCAATGTGCCCGATGTCCCCTGAATGGAACCAACCATTCACATCTATTGCTTCTGCAGTTGCGGTTGGGTTGTTCCAATAGCCCTGAAAAATATGTGGTCCTTTGATCAAAACTTCACCATCAGAACCAATTGCAATTGTTACACCTGGAATTGGCCGACCTACTGAGCCGACTCTTAACATTGTTGGGCGATTCACAGTTGAAGCTGATGAAGTTTCCGATAATCCGTAGCCTTCAAGAATAGTTAAACCAATGCCGCGGAAAAAGTGTCCCAGGCGCGCTCCAAGTGCTGCTCCACCTGAAACCGACCATTGCACTTTTCCACCCATGGCTGCCCGAAGTTTCTTGTAGACCAATTTGTCAAAGACTCCATGTTTGATTCGCAATCCAACTGGGACCGATCCTGCGCTTAGCGCTTGTGAATATGAAATTGCAACTTCGGCAGCAGTATTGAAGATTTTTTCTTTTCCTTCGTTCGCAGCTTTTTGTTGTGCGCTATTGAAAACTTTCTCAAACACGCGTGGCACAGCTAATAAAAAGTTCGGTGTGAATTTCTGCAAATCCCCAACGAGGTTTGTGATGTCTGGAGCGAATGAAACCTTTAATCCGGATTCGACCATTGCGATTTCAATAATTCTTCCAAACACATGTGCTAGCGGAAGGAACAATAAAGTTGATGTTTTCTTATCACTAAAAATTTCGGGCACTGCCAAAATCACATTTCTCACTAGAAAAAGGAAGTTGCCATGTGTTAGTACGCAACCTTTTGGTTTTCCGGTAGTACCAGATGTGTAGATGATGGTGGCTGTGTGATTTGGAGTTACTTGGGATCTGCGAACATCTAAGTCTGAATCAGAGACTTCTATTCCAGCGCTGATTAAGTGTTCAAGTCCGTTGTCTTCTAAATTCCAAATGTGCACAAGGCTAGTAAGCGAGGCTCTTATGGAATGAACGGTTTCTAAGTGTTTATAACTTTCTACAAAAAGGGCAACTGCGCCTGAATCTTGCATCATCCATTGCACTTGCTCAGCACTTGAAGTTTCGTAAATCGGAACAGTGATGCAACCTGCATACCAAATCGCGTAGTCAAGCAATGTCCATTCAAAGCGAGTGCGGCTCATTAGCGCAATTCGATCGCCTGGTTGGATTCCAGCAGCCAAGATACCTTTTGCTGCGTTGCGAACTTGCTGATGAAATTCCTTTGAAGTGAGTTCAATAATTTGTTCGCCATCTCGCTTCACAATTGACACAACATCTGGTTGCGAATGCTCGTGGGC
>JBEBBT010000080.1:0-3401 GCA_041158245.1 Actinomycetota bacterium
GCATTTACCGCAAGTATTGTGTAGGAGATATTGTGAAGAAGTTTCTATTTGCGCTGGTCGTTTTGTTGAGCCTATCTGCATGCGCTCAAGTTCAAAATGCTGGCGCTGCCGCAATCGTTGAAGGCAAAGAAATTTCAGTATCAACTATCGGTCAGCAATACACCGAAGTTATTTCTAATCTAGATGGTGGCTTAAAGCCTGGCACCGACAAAGAGATCCACAAGTCGCTTGTGTCTGCATTTGTACTTGATGAGTTAGTAACGTTGGCAGCGACAGAACTTGGAGTAGCCGCAACCGATGCAGATATCCAAGTAACAAGGCGCAACTACCAATCTATGTTTGGTGGTAAGAAAGCTTTTATTAAAACGGCTGCAGAGAATGCGATACCAGTATCAGGTATCGACTCAAATATCAGAACCACTATTAATTTCGAAAATATCGGCAAGTCGCTTGATCCAGAAGGAAACCCTGACAGCCAATCGGCTGCTGCGGTTGATTTTCTCTTGGAATATGGAAAACTTGTAGATATCGAAGTTAATCCGCGCTTTGGAACTTTTGCACTAGAAAAATTTGGTTTAGTTAATGTGCAAAGTGATTCCACAATCACAGGCAAGCAACTAAAGCTCGCGTTAATGCCGAAATAGCCATGGCAAACGAAGGTCTGATTCATTTACGCGAAGTAATGAATCAATTGCGCAGTCCAGGTGGTTGTCCCTGGGATGCGGAGCAAACTCATGAATCTCTAATTAAATATTTAATTGAGGAAACTTACGAAACCATTGATGCGATTGATTCAAAAGACCGCGACCACCTTGTTGAAGAACTAGGCGACTTGCTACTGCAGGTTTTCTTCCACGCCAGAATTGGTGAAGAAAGAAATGAATCACCTTTTGACATTGACGATATTGCAAATGCGATAAGTGAAAAGCTAATCCGTCGACATCCGCATGTTTTCCCTGATGAAACCGGGCAAGTGGTTGATGCCCCGGATGCCGAAAGTGTTGAACAAAATTGGCAGGCATTGAAGAATGCTGAAAAATCGCGACAAAGTGTGACTGACGGGGTGCCGGTTTCAATGCCTCCGCTCACACAAATTTCTAAGCTGGTTACAAGGCTGAAAAATGACAATCAGTTACCGCCAATTGCACCCCAAATGTCGGCAAAGGCACAAAAACTCGGGTTGAGCCCTGAAGAATCCGCAGAATTAATTTTGGCCCTGATTGTCCAAATGCAGTTGGCCGGAACAGACGTTGAAAGTCAGCTCCGCAAGACCACTGGTGACTTCCGCTCTCGCATTCAGGCTCAAGAGGCCGACCGCTAAACTCCGCTCGTCCCCAAAACTTATGAATTGGAGCCTGACGTGGCCACGATTGAAGATGTATACGCCCGCGAAATTCTTGACTCACGCGGAAATCCGACTGTTGAAGTTGAAGTAATCCTCGACGATTTCACAATTGCCCGTGCAGCAGTGCCATCTGGCGCATCTACCGGTGCTTTTGAAGCAAATGAACGCCGCGATGGTGGAGACCGTTACTTAGGTAAAGGTGTGCAGGATGCTGTAGCTGCGGTCATTGAAGAGATTGCCCACGA
This sequence comes from Actinomycetota bacterium, assembly GCA_041158245.1. Classification (GTDB taxonomy): domain Bacteria; phylum Actinomycetota; class Actinomycetes; order S36-B12; family UBA5976; genus JAFMIT01. The sequence goes on from JBEBBT010000080.1 coordinate 1,591, forward strand.
AGTTCACGGTTTTCCAGCTGACGATCAGCGCCTAATTGACCAGACCATGATTGACCTTGATGGCACACCAAACAAGTCACGCCTTGGTGCAAACGCAATTCTTGGTGTTTCACTTGCCGTTGCAAAAGCAGCAGCTGATAGTGCTGGCTTGGCATTGTTTCGCTACGTAGGTGGACCAAACGCACACACCCTTCCAGTTCCAATGATGAACATCCTTAACGGTGGTGCCCATGCTGACACTGGCGTGGACATTCAAGAATTCATGATTGCGCCAATCGGTGCACCAACTTTCCGTGAAGCGCTTCGTCAAGGTACTGAGGTTTATCACTCACTAAAGTCCGTTTTGAAAAAAGAAGGTTTCGCAACTGGACTTGGTGACGAAGGTGGTTTTGCACCGAACCTTGCCAACAACCGTGCGGCACTTGAGTTGATTGCAGTTGCAGTTGAAAAGACTGGTTTGAAACTAGGTACTGATATCGCACTTGCACTCGACGTTGCAGCAACTGAATTCTTTAAAGATGGAACTTATGGTTTCGAAGGTAAGAAACTAACCGCCGATCAAATGGTCGAGTACTACGCATCACTAGTTGCCGACTTCCCAATGGTTTCAATTGAGGATCCAATGTCTGAAGAAGATTGGGATGGTTGGAATCTAATTACACAGAAGCTCGGTGAGAAAGTTCAACTTGTTGGTGACGACTTATTTGTGACTAATCCAGAACGCCTTGCTCGCGGTATTGCATCAAACACTGCAAATGCGTTGCTCGTTAAGGTAAATCAAATCGGTACCTTGACCGAAACTCTTGACGCAGTCCAGATGGCACATCGCGCGGGCTACCGCAGCATGATGAGCCACCGCTCAGGTGAAACTGAAGACACCACGATTGCCGACCTTGCAGTCGCGACCGACTGTGGCCAAATCAAGACCGGTGCACCAGCTCGTTCAGAACGAGTTGCTAAATACAACCAACTTCTTCGCATTGAAGAAGAACTTGATGATGCAGCCGTTTATGCTGGCGCGGGTTCATTCCCACGTTTCAAGCACTAAATCCTGCAAAATAACCGCATGACATCACGGCGACCAACAGATCCAGACAAGGAAATTGTTGGTCGCCGTACTCATTTAAATGCTCGTGGTGTTTTCTTATTTGGCCTGATTTTGCTTTTGGTTATTTCTACAGCAATTCCACTTAAGAATTTTCTCGATCAGAGTGGTCGAATAAACGCACTGCAAAGCACGCAGGACGCAAACGAAGCCCGAATAAAGGAACTGCAAAGTCAGGTAGAGCGTTGGAAAGATCCCGCCTACGTGAAAGCGCAGGCAAGAAATCGTCTTCATTATGTGATGCCAAATGAAGTTGGCTACATTGTGCTTGAAGCAGATGAAGCGCAAGCAGCGATTCAAAATCAAATTGATGAAGTTGGGGTAAGGCCTGTTTGGTACCGCACACTTTGGTCTTCACTTCAAGATGCCGCAGATACAGCACCACCTCTTTTGGAAGAAGTGGATAAAAAATAATGTCAGTTGAAAAACGCGACATCGATGCGATGTGCGCGCAATTAGGTCGTGAAGTGCGCGGTGTTGTTGAAGTTGCACATCGTTGCAAATGTGGAAATCCAGACGTTGTTAAAACTCTTCCACGTCTTGAAAATGGCACACCATTTCCAACAACTTACTACGTCACATGTCCAAGGCTCACAAGTCGCATCGGGACTTTAGAAGCTGATGGAGTTATGAAACAGCTGGAAGAGAAACTGAATTCAGACAGTGATCTGCAAAAGCAATATCAGGCCGCTCATGAGTCGTACCT
>JBEBBT010000081.1:0-4770 GCA_041158245.1 Actinomycetota bacterium
GAATGGGCGCCACACGAAGGTTCAATTGTTTGCAGTGGTTCGGTCGCGGTTATGCCACAGTTCATTGGGCACATGACAAACGGAACAGTGCGAGATTTGTTATTGACTGTTGCACCTGAGCGAATTCGCAAGGCCGCTAAAGAACTTTCCGAAACCGAACTATTAATGATGGATGACGACAGCGAAGCGAACTCAGTTCGTTATGCCCAGGCAATTGCGGACTGGGCAGAAGTTGGCGGGTATGACATCGAAGTCGTTTGGGATGTCTGCACGATGGCAGCCATGGGTCAAGAGTTTTCAAAGGTTGAGTATCGCGATGTTGGAACACTTTCTGGCGGCGAACAAAAGCGTTTGGTGCTCGAAGCACTCTTTCGGGGTCCAGACGAAATCTTGTTATTGGATGAACCGGATAACTATCTGGATGTTCCAGGCAAGCGCTGGCTAGAAAACAAACTTCGCGAATCTTCAAAAACTGTTTTACTGATTAGCCACGATCGCGAACTTTTGGCCGCAGCCGCAACCCATATTGTTGCAGTTGAGCTAGGTGCGGCTGGAAATACGGTTTGGGTACATGGTGGAAGTTTCCGCACTTTCCATGAGGCTCGAGTCGATCGGTTTGCTCGATTAGAAGAATTGAAACTTCGTTGGGATGAAAAACATCAACAACTAAAAGACTTAGTTCAAACTTTGAAAGTAAAGGCTGCATTCAATGACGGAATGTCATCTCGATATCGAGCAGCTTGCACACGACTTGAAAAGTTTGAACAAGCTGGTCCTCCGCAGGCAATTCCAATTCAACAGAATGTGAAGATGCGTCTCAAGGGTGGAAGAACCGGCAAGCGCACTGTTGTTTGCGAACAACTTGAACTCACAAATCTAACCAAGCCATTTGATGAAGAAATTTGGTTTGGTGAACGGATCGCTGTTTTAGGTGGTAACGGCACTGGCAAGTCTCACTTCTTGCGTTTACTTGCACTTGGTGGAAGTGACCCAGAGGTGGAACACAGACCAGTTGGTGATTTAGTTATCGAACCGGTAAAACACACTGGAATTGCAAAACTTGGTGCACGTGTCGTTCCGGGTTGGTTTGCCCAAACGCATGTGCGTCCGGATTTGCAAGGTAGAACTCTGCTTGAGATTTTGCATCGTGGTGACGAACGTCGTGCAGGAATGCCACAAGAGCCTGCAGCTAGAGCTTTAGATAGATATGAACTTGCGTATGCGGGCGAGCAAAAGTTTGAAACTCTTTCTGGTGGACAACAAGCGCGCTTTCAAATTCTTTTGCTTGAACTAAGCGGTTGCACATTGCTATTGCTTGATGAACCAACCGACAACCTAGATCTCGCTAGTGCCGACGCACTTCAAAAAGGATTAGACGGTTTTGAAGGAACTGTGATTGCCGTCACGCACGACCGATGGTTTGCAGATTCATTTGATCGATTCATAATTTTCTCTAGCGACAAAACTGTTTTTGCTAGTGATGAACCGGTTTGGCAAGGTCGCGGTTAGTTTCGACGCATTTGTCACAATAAGTCTTAATTCATTTTTAAACCTTTAGTTTCATATTGGAAGTTTCTTAGAAAAACCGTGACTTTTGGCACTTAGTTTTGCACCTTCATCCGTCCTATTTTTAGGACATGCCAAACGGCATGAACATAAATCACTTTGGGGTGGTAAAAATGAAGAAAATTCTCCTAGCCCTAGCAGTAGCAAGTTCAATCTTTGCAGTTACAGCTGCTGGTGCATCCGGTTTAGGAACTCTAACTGGTGGTACAACTGTTGGTGTTGTTAATACCGGATCTGTCGCTGTCACAACCACAAGTTGCGTTGACAATCTAGATATTGCATACACATATGCAGATGCAAGTCATCAATCAATCACCGGTGTAACACTCACTGGTGCAGTGAATGCAAGTTCAACTTGTATTGGAACAACCGCGACAGTCGTGCTCAGCGATTTAGCAGGAACTCCTTACACCCAAACTGGAAATGCAGATTTTGCAGCTGGTGCAACCAACGCTGAAGTTTCAATCACACTTGGAACTCCTTACAACGTTGTAACCAATCCATTGAAGCAGCTTTCCATCTCAGTTGAGTAGAGCTGAATCATGACTAAATCAATGGCCCGTCTTGCACACCACGAAAACAGTGGAGCAAGGCGGGTTATTGGTTTGTCGGTTTCAATTAGTTTGTTTTTAATTTGGTTCATTCTTTTTGCACCGCGCGCGGTGTTAGGTCCAGCAACTTATGCAATAGTTGATGGCGTCAGCATGCAACCTCGTTACATCACTGGCGATCTAGTTGTGGCGAGGTATCAAACCGATTATCAAATTGGCCAAGAGGTTGTCTTCAATGCAGATGGTCGATTAGTGGTCCATGAACTCTATTCGGGTAATGCCGAAACTGGCTGGAGAACCAAAGGTATTCACAACACGTGGGTCGATCCATGGATTCTTGAAGATAAAAACATTTACGGATCTGTTTGGTTTCACATTCCACAAGTTGCAAAATTCATTTCCTGGATCAAACTAAATCCTTATGGATTTGCAGGAGTAGTTTCTGCATTATCGGTTTTACCATTCTTTGTTTACCATCGGCGCAAACTTGCTCCTGAACTCGAAGAAGCCTTATCTAGAGCGCACGAGGAATCTCACTGGCACAACTGGTCCATATTCGAACGCATTGCATTAGTTGCAATGTATCTAGCCTTTTTGATTTCAGTAATTTTCACTACTCTTCATTATGCAACTGGAAATTTTTTTACAACATATGGTCTGACGGTTGCGACCAGTTTGGTAGTGAGCGGAATAGTTTTAACTTTGCTCATCCAATTTCTTTTTGATGGAGTTGGTAGACCAGAACCAGAGAAGTCCTTAACTGCACTGACTGGGCGTTTGTTCTTGGTAGAAGAGCGTCCACATCTAATGTCCGAACCCATCTTGCTTAAAGACTCAACTGCTTTACGGCACGTGGCCGATCGATTGCGGTTGCCTATCCTTCATTTTGTGGGTCCAGAACACCACGAGTTCTATTTAATTGGCCAAGACCACACGGTTTTGCTCTGGAAAGCCCCACGGTTTTCGGGGCAAAATCCTGCAAAATCTCAAGAAATCACTCACAGTTTGTGAGCAAAATAGCCGTTTTGACCCGCCTGCCCCCGTGCGGGTAACCTGCGCACCCTGTGAAGGCGCGGGGTTCTCGCGCTTGAACTTCCAAACAACTACGAACGAAGGTTTTTGCTGTGCGTACTTTCCAGCCAAAAGCGAACCAAATCGAACGCACTTGGTACATCATCGATGCCCAAGATATCGTTTTGGGTCGTCTCGCAACCCAAGCTGCAACTTTGCTACGCGGCAAGCACAAGCCGACATTCGCACCACACGTTGACACCGGCGATTTCGTAATCGTCATCAACGCTGAAAAGGTTTCTCTTTCAGGTGCAAAGTTGACTGACAAATTTGATTACCGCCACTCAGGTCAGCCTGGTGGTTTGACTGCAACTTCATACGCAGACTTGTTGAAGAACAATCCACGTCGCGCAATTGAAAAAGCAGTTAAAGGCATGTTGCCACACAACCGTCTTGGTCGTCAGCAGATCACCAAGCTAAAGGTGTATGCAGGACCAGAACATCCACACGCATCACAAAAGCCTGTCCCATTCAATATCACGCAGGTTGCACAGTAATAACAGTCGCAACCGCGATTGTGTGAAAGGAAAAAAGTGACTGAAGTCGCTGAGGTTTACACCAGTGAGACTGCTGCTCCAGCAAAAGCATCTCGCTCAGTAAAGGCTGCACCAAGCAATGCAACTGGTCGCCGCAAAGAAGCTATCGCACGTGTGCGTTTGGTTCCTGGCACCGGCCGTTGGGTTATCAATGGTCGCGACCTTGCTAACTACTTCCCAAACAAAGTTCACCAACAATCTGTTAACGATCCATTCAAACTTGCAGGTCTTGAAGGCAAGTTCGATGTATTTGCAACTATGTCTGGTGGCGGCGTTTCAGGTCAAGCAGGTGCACTTCGTCTAGGAATCGCACGCGCTCTTAATGAGATCGATCGCGAAGCACTTCGCCCAGGTCTTAAGAAGGCTGGCTTCCTAACTCGCGATGCTCGCGCTAAGGAACGTAAGAAGTACGGTTTGAAGAAAGCTCGTAAGGCTTCTCAGTACTCAAAGCGTTAATCCGCTCTTTACACAAAACCCTCGCATTGCGGGGGTTTTGTTTTATCCGCACAAGGTTAGGCTTTCGCACCTATGGGTCGCTTATTTGGAACAGATGGCGTGCGCGGTCGCGCAAACGTTGATCTAACAGCAGAACTTGCACTTGATTTGTCTGTGGCTGCTGCCCACGTGCTTGGTGATGCTGGTGAATTTTCAGGACACCGACCAGTCGCGATTGTTGGACAAGATTCGCGTGCCAGCGGTGAATTTCTTCAAGCTGCAGTTGTTGCAGGACTCGCGAGTGCTGGAGTGGATGTAAAACTTGTTGGAATTGCACCAACCCCTGCAGTTGCATTTTTAGTTGCGCAAACCGGTGCTGATTTAGGTGTGATGCTTTCGGCAAGTCACAATCCAATGCCAGACAACGGAATCAAATTCTTTGCCCGCGGTGGCGTGAAACTTGCAGACGAAGTTGAAGATCAAATTGAAGCGCGGATTGGTGAAGATTGGTCGCGCCCAACTGGTAGCGATGTTGGTCGAGTAATTGATTCACCAGATCTTCTTGAACTCTATATTCAACATGTAGTTTCAACAATCAACCAGTCGCTAGC
>JBEBBT010000082.1:0-3276 GCA_041158245.1 Actinomycetota bacterium
ACTCAGTTTGATTATGGAGCGAGCCGAAGATGTTTTCGTCGCTATGGGCTGGGACATTGTTGAAGGCCCAGAACTTGAAGCCGAGTGGTACAACTTCGACGCATTGAATATCGGACCAAATCATCCGGCACGCACTATGCAAGACACATTCTTCGTTGCTCCAGAAGATTCACATCTAGTTTTGAGAACCCAAACCTCACCAGTTCAAGCCAGAACAATGTTGACTCGCAAACCTCCGATTTACATCGCCTCTCCAGGTAAAGTTTTTCGCACCGATGAACTAGATGCCACTCATTCGCCAGCTTTCCATCAGATCGAGGGTCTTGCGATTGATAAAGGTCTAACCATGGCACATTTGCGTGGAACCCTTGAACATTTCGCTCGAACCATGTTTGGTGAAGAAGCGAAAATTCGCTTACGTCCCTCATTCTTTCCATTTACTGAGCCAAGCGCAGAATTAGATCTCTGGTTCCCGCAAGCAAAAGGTGGAGCTCGTTGGATCGAGTGGGGTGGTTGCGGCATGGTCAACCCAGTTGTCTTGCGAGCATGTGGCATTGACTCAAATGAGTATTCAGGATTCGCATTCGGAATGGGAATCGAAAGAACTTTGATGTTCCGACACACAGTCACTGACATGCGAGACATGGTTGAAGGCGACATTCGTTTTTCTCGCCAATTTGGAATGGACATCTAATGCGTATTCCAATGTCTTGGTTGAAAGAATTTGTGGAAATCCCAAGTGGAACCACTATTGAAGAAATTTCAGCAATATACACAAAATTAGGTTTTGAAGAAGAAGAAATTATTCGCCACGGTGATGACTTAACGGGTCCGGTCGTTGTTGGAAAAGTTCTCGAGTTCGTAGAAGAGCCGCAAGCTAACGGCAAAACCATTCGCTGGTGCCAAGTCGAAGTTGGAAATGGGCAGGTAAATGGAATTGTTTGCGGTGCATCAAACTTTTTTGTTGGCGACAAGGTTGTTGTCTCACTCGCAGGAGCGGTGCTTCCTGGTGGTTTCGAAATTTCAGCTAGGAAAACATATGGCCATGTTTCAGATGGGATGATTTGTTCTGCACGTGAACTTCGATTTAGCGAGGATCACAACGGAATTATCCGTTTAGTGGAGTTAGGTCTTGACCCAGAAATTGGCACAGATGCAATCGAGCTGCTTCAATTAAAAGAAGAAGTCTTAGACATTTCAGTGTTGCCGGATCGTGGCTATGCGATGTCTATACGAGGTGTGGCTCGCGAACTTGCAAATGCGACTGGCTGGAAGTGGAAGGATCCAGCAGATATTAAAACCGAAATCACAACGAGCAAAGATGCAGTAACAGCAGAGATTTCAGATCCAACAGCTGCATCAAGAATTGTTTTGCGAACTCTTAACAACTTTGATTCCTCCGCCAAATCTCCGCTGTGGATGCAACGGCGAATCACATTGGCCGGAATGCGCGCCATTTCTCTTGCCGTAGATGTAACTAACTACGTCATGTTGGAACTCGGCCAACCACTTCACGCGTTTGACGCTGACAAATTAAAGGGCGGGATCAAAGTTCGTCGAGCTGGCGAAAACATCAAGTTGAAAACCCTTGACGATGTTGATCGCAAGTTAGACGTTCGAGACATTGTGATTGCAGACGATTCGGGTGCGATTGCGTTAGCCGGAACTATGGGTGGGGCTTCAACTGAAATCTCAGACACCACTAAAAACATTGTGATTGAAGCAGCATGTTTTAATTTTGGCGATGTCGCAAGAACTTCACGTTCACACAAACTTTCATCTGAAGCATCACGACGATTTGAACGCGGTGTAGATCATGAACTTGGTCCGATTGCATCAGCTCGAGCTAGTGCTTTACTTGCTGAATTTGGTGGCGCTAATGAAATTGGCGCTTGCGAAGTTGATTTGCGTCAACCAAGCAAACAGATCGAAGTACTTCCAGATTTTGCATCACGCATAGTTGGTGTTGATTATGAAGCAGCGGAAGTTATTAATGCCTTGGAATCTGTGGGTTGCACCATTCAAAAAACGGACAAAAAATTTGTTGTTGGAGTTCCAAGTTGGCGTCCAGACCTACAGACACCCGAAGACTTAAGCGAAGAGGTTGCTCGAATCAATGGATACGACCGAATTCCTTCGATTGTGCCCGAAGCTATTGCTGGAAATGGATTAACCGATCTTCAACGACTTCGCCGCAGTGTTTCAAGAATGCTTAGCGAAAATGGATTGATTGAAGTTCTGTCATATCCATTTATTTCGCAAGCTGAACTTGATGAAATGCGAATTCCTCAATCCGATGGCCGTCGAGTAGCTGCAGAGCTTCTTAACCCGTTGAGTGCAGAACAACCTTTAATGCGCACCACAATCTTGGCCCCTTTGCTATCAACTGCCAGAAGAAATGTTGGTCGAGGTTTCGCAAATGTAGCAATCTATGAACTTGGTTTGATCGTGCTACCAGTTAACGGACCAAAAGCTAAAATTCTTTCGGTAAATACGCGTCCTTCAGATGAGGAACTTGAATTATTAGATGAAGCAGTACCCGTTCAACCTTGGTATGTAGGTGCTGTGCTGTGTGGAGATCGCGAAATTGGTGAACCACTAACTGCCAAAAAAGAAAAATGGGATTGGCAAAAAACTATTGCACTAGCGTGTGAAGTGGTTGGTCTAAATTTTGTTCAAGCAACAGTTTTGCAAACCGATCAAGCGCCATGGCATCCGGGTCGCTGTGCTGCAATCGTGATGGGCAACAGCATCGTCGGTTTTGCAGGTGAGTTGCACCCAAGAGTTGTTGAGGCCTATGGCCTACCTGCTCGAAGTTGTGCATTTGAATTAGATGTCGAAGCTATTTCGCAACTGAATCAAGATGTCACAACCGCAACGCATGTGAAGACTTTTCCGCCAGCAAAGATCGACTTGGCTTTCGTGGTGGATCAAAAAATGCCGGTTTCCGTCATAAAGAGAGCGATTGAGTCTGCCAAGATTCAGGAGCTTGATTCCTTAGAGCTTTTCGACATCTACCAGGGTGAGCAGGTGCCGACTGGTTTGAAGTCTGTGGCTTTCTCACTGACTTTCAGAGCAATTGACCGCACTCTAAGTGACGCCGAAATCGCAGAATTGAGGCTTCGAGCCATTTCAGCAACCGAAGCTTTGGGTGCAACGCTCCGTTAGTCTTGTATTTTATGCATTTATGCGTATAATTTGGGTATGAAAAAGACTGTTGGAATTGCGGGAGCCTCCGGGTATTCAGGTGGCGAGCTCATAGCGCTAGTTAGCGAA
>JBEBBT010000083.1:0-3712 GCA_041158245.1 Actinomycetota bacterium
GGTTTAAGTACCGCAAGTAATACCAAGATGAATCGACGAAAGTGTCCATGGTGTCGGAATCGCGACGAGCTGGCTTCTTACACATTGGGCATGGAACATTTACCCATTCACTTGCTGCTCCAAGCGGTGATGTGCCCTTTGGACTTAAATCCAAACCTGCAGCATCTGGCAATAAAACCGGCAGCTGTTCTTGCGGCACTGGAACTTCGCCACAATCTTCACAATGGATGATTGGGATTGGAGTTCCCCAGTAACGTTGGCGGGAAATCAGCCAGTCGCGAAGGCGGTAGTTGACACTCGCTTTTCCAAGACCACGTGCGTCAAGTTCAGAAATGATTTTTGCAATTGCGTCGGCTTTGTTCAACCCATCAAGATTGCCTGAATTGATGTGCAATCCATCATCACCAGTTGCGACCCCAGTTTCGCTTGGGTCTGAATCAGATTCAACTACCACTTGAATTGGCAAATTGAAGGCTTTTGCAAAATCTAGGTCGCGTTGATCGTGAGCTGGAACCGCCATGATTGCACCGGTTCCATAATCGGCCAAAACATAATCGGATGCATAAATGGGAAGCTTTGCGCCATTTACGGGATTAATTGCATAGCGACCAAGAAACACACCTGTTTTTGGTCGATCGGTTGCAAGGCGTTCAATATCAGATGACTTTTTAACTTCTTCTAAATACTTTTTGAATTCCGCTTCAACTTCAGTTCCAGCTGCAAGTGATGCAGCTAATTCAGAATCGGCCGCGACAACGAAAAAAGTTGCACCATAAAGTGTGTCTGGACGAGTTGTGTAAACAGTCACAATGCGATCTAAACCATCAATCGCAAAATCAACTTCAGCTCCGTTTGAGCGACCAATCCAGTTCTTCTGCATCAAAAGAACTTTGTCCGGCCACTGCCCTTCAAGCTGCTTCATGTCATCTAATAAACGATCTGCGTAATCGGTAATCTTCAAATACCACTGTGTCAATTTCTTTTTCGTGACAATCGAATCGCAACGTTCACATAAACCTTGGACAACTTGTTCGTTTGCTAAAACTGTTTGGCAAGAAGTGCACCAGTTGACCGCTGAATCTTTACGGTATGCAAGATTGCGTTTGAACATTTCAAGGAAGAACCATTGATTCCATTTGTAGTACTCAGGGTCACAAGTATTTAGGACGCGATCCCAATCAAATGAACATGCGTATCTACGCATCGATGCTTTTTGAGTTGCAATATTTTCGTAAGTCCAGATTCGAGGATCTTCACCACGTTTAATTGCGGCATTTTCGGCCGGCAAACCAAAGGCATCCCAGCCAATTGGATGCATTACGTTGAAACCTTTTTGGACCCAATAACGAGCAATCACATCGCCAAGTGCATAAGCCTCAGCATGGCCCATGTGTAGATCCCCCGATGGGTACGGGAACATATCAAGTACATATTTCTTAGGACGAGGATCATCTTTTAACCCTGAGCGAAATGGCGCAATCTCATCCCAAACCGGCAACCAGCGTTGCTGTATTGCCTCTGGGTCGTAAACCACGGATTCGTCCTGGACAGACATCTAACCTCCAACGTGGAGCTGAGGGGATTTGAACCCCTGACCCCCTGCATGCCATGCAGGTGCGCTACCAGCTGCGCCACAGCCCCTTAAAGCGTGCGAAGACTACCCCAGCCACGCTTGAGTGCAGATTTAGAGGTGGAGCTCTCTCATTGGCGGCATCGCCGTGATGTTGTAATCCGAAATTCGCCAAATTTGATGGGTTTCATCCCGATCAAAAACCACCCAACCAGCATTCGAAATTACCTTAAATGAGTTGTGGTGCTTCATCGGTAAACCGAGCAATTCCAAGGTTGCAGCTCGCGCACTTCCGCCATGAGTGGTTACCACGAGCGTGCCAGAAGTTTCTTTTGCATATTCCGAAATTGCTTGGGCAACTCGTGCCGCCACTTCGCCACGAGTTTCGCCGGTGACTCCGGCTGGAACCGAGACATCACTTTGCCAGTTCTTTAAAGATTCGCCGTGCTGCTCGTCGATTTCGGTGTAAGTAAGGCCTTCCCAAATTCCACCACTTGTTTCACGTAGACGTTTATCAAGAATAACTTCAAGGCCAGTTACGTGTGACAAATATTGAGCAGTGTCAGCGGCCCTAATTAAATCGCTCGAAATAATCTTTGCTGGCTGCAATCTAGCTAATTTTTCAGCGGCTGCTTCGGCTTGAGCCTTTCCGATGATGTCTAGCGGAATATCGCTTTGCCCTTGCCAGCGGTGCTGAACATTCCAATCAGTTCTTCCGTGACGCCACAAAACAATTCGGTTTAGTTTCATTTATTGACCTGGGTTTTGTGGAATTTCTAGTTCCGGACAATCTTTCCAAAGTCGCTCAAGATCGTAGAAACTTCTTTCTTCGGCATTTTGAACGTGAACCACAATGTCGTTGTAATCCAACAAAATCCAACGACCAGCTTGTTCACCTTCGCGGCGAAGTGGATCGACATCAATCTTGTCTAGCGCTTCTTCAACTGCATCGGTGATCGCGCGTGTTTGACGATCGTTGTTTCCAGTTGCGAGAACAAAAATATCCGTTAAGCCTAGGCGATCACTTACGTCTATAAGTTTTACGTCCGTTGCCAATTTTTCTTGTGCAGCCCAGGCTGCGCGGTAAGCCCAATCAAGGGCTTGAGTAGAGGGAGCCACGTTCCGTCCTTTCAGGGGGCTAGTGTCTCACGAACTCCAGCGTCAACTAGACGCTTTCTAGACTCAAGCGTTAACTTAAATCTCTCATCTAGGTCCGTTTTGCGAAAAACAACTTGTTTTCGGTTTTTATTCATCACTTTTAGATAACCGGCGAATTCCGACTGTGCAATTGAACTTCGCGAAGATGACCCTATCGAAGTGAGGATGTTGCTTAATTCTGCGGAACCAAAAGAATCAATTACTTGTCGCCAAACCTTTTTGAATCGCTTGAGAATCACTTTCGGATTTTCCGTAGCATCAAATACATATGCGGCAGCTGCAAAGCCAGTAAGGGTGGTTTTATCCCTGCCAACTTCCACACCGTCCGCTGCTTCTACGAATGAAGCAAAAGCCACTCGATCGATTTGCCAAACATCATCAATCTGAAGGCCGTAGCCATCATTGATTTGATTTAATGAACTTTGCAAAATCAGATTCTGTGAAGAACTACCAAGCGTGACTATTGCTGGGCTGGTTGAGAAAACCAAACTATTTGGAATGTAAATCCATTTTGTACCACGATTGGTCACAACAAAATTCAACTCAGCAAATTGTTCAGGTCCTCGAAACTGAACTAACAAAGTGCGATTTTCGTTTGAAATCGTATATTGCTGTTCTATGTTCGGTTTAACTACAAATACAACGATTAATGTTGCTGCGATTGTGGCTATTCCTAATAACGTTACAAGCCGAACAAGTTTTGCCATTATTTGTATAGCCCAACTTTGGAAATGTATTTTGCTACTTCATTTGGAACTAAGCCCTTTAAGGCGGATTCAACCGAATCCGACTCATGCACGAGCTTTCGAATCTCAGTGGAAGAAATCGGTGAAACCTTGCCAGGTATCTCAACAAATTTAAATCCAAGAGGCACTTCGATTGCCACGCCAAATCGCTCGACTACTGCAAAAGTTACAGACTGCTTTAACTCTTCAGCTTGCTTCCAACTTTCAAGACCATTCGCTGAATCTGAACCAAGAATAA
>JBEBBT010000084.1:0-5790 GCA_041158245.1 Actinomycetota bacterium
CAATTTCATGATGAAGTTGAAGAAATGAGCTGCCTGTCTGCAGGGGCGGATGATTATGTGTCTCGAGATCGAAACCAAAGAATTCTTGTCACTCGAACCACCGCTGTAATTGGTCGAGAAAAGGCTCGACTAAATCCAAGTAAAACAGTATTAGTTCATAAAGAATTGAAATTGAGTGTTGAAAATCGAGTTGCCATGGTGGGTGAAAAGATTTTGGAATTGACACGGACCGAATTCGAACTTCTAGCGATCTTGATGCACAACAAACATCGAGTTATACACCGACAAGAATTACTCGATCGAGTTTGGGGCACCTGGTTTGGCGACGACCATCTTCTCGAAGTTCACATCTCACGACTGCGTCGCAAGATTGAATTACATGGAGGACCGCGCATCGCAGTTGCAGTTCGCGGAGTTGGCTATCGACTAGATGCAAGCCAAATTATCATTTAAACAAATACGAAAGACCGCCAAACTATGCTTCCGCTATGCAGCCTGACCGCCAGCCCATCTCATCTAGACGCAAAATTTTGCGCGATGCGATTGGAATTGGACTTGGAACTGCAACATACGGTCTCTCTTTTGGCGCCCTAGGGATCGCAACTGGTTTAACCCTGATAGAAACCCAGTTGCTTTCTCTGATCATGTTCACAGGTGCATCTCAGTTTGCACTTGTTGGAACTTTGGCAGCCGGTGGTGGCGCACTTTCAGCAGTCTCAGCCGCCTCCCTTTTGGGTGTAAGAAACCTCGCCTACGCGGTGCGAAATAACACTTTATTAAAACCACATGGAATTCAACGTCTACTCGGTGCCCAACTCACTATCGACGAATCAACCGCAATGGGGCTTGGACATGAAAAAGGAATTGATGGCCAAGCTGGCGGTAGGTATGCATTTTGGGCGACCGGGATCAGTGTTTTTATTTTTTGGAATATTGCAACATTTCTTGGTGCAGTTGCAATTTCACAAGTGGGAGATCCGAAGTCACTAGGGCTCGATGCCGCAATTGCAGCCGGCTTCATCGCCTTACTTTGGCCTCAAATCACAAATAAGTTCACAATGTTGGTTGCAGTCACATCGGCAGCAGTAGCAATCATTGCCATTTCAATAGTGCAACCAGGGCTTCCAATACTGCTCGCTGGGTTTGTGGCAGCGGTAATGGCATGGATTAAAGCGATGAAAAATCATGAGTGAGTTTTTTTGGCCAGTAATCATTGGTTCATTTATAGCCTTTGCCTTGAAATTCGCCGGCTTCTTGGTGCCTAAATCAATATTGGAACACGATCTTTTCAAGAAGATAATCCCGATTCTTCCAATCGGCATGCTTTCAGGATTGATTGCTGTTCAAGTTTTGGCCGACAAACAAAATATTGTTTTTGACGGTCGAATTATTGGTGTGGCTGTTGGAATTGTTGCGCTGCTGTTTAGAGCGCCTTTTATCGTGGTAGTAATTTTGGCAGCAGCCGTTACTGCGATTGGCCGAGCAAATGGGCTTTGGATCTAGCGTTTTTGGCGAAATAACTTTTCAGCTTGCCGCATAGCTGCTCGGGCACGCTTTCGGTCTCTTGCTTCGTCATATGCAATTGCAACCCGAAACCAGGCCCGCCATGAATCAGGATTTATTTCAACCTCTTTTGAGATTAATTTGAACCGCTCGTCAGCAGCACTTTTTTCAGTTTGGCCAGAAGCTGTGTGCGGCAAATCATCGGGTAATAAAAGTTGCTCGGCATCAAGAATGGTTGACATCTGTGAGATTCGATAACCAAACATAATTTCGCGAACTATCAAAGCGCCAGTGATTCCAATGATTGCAAAAACAGCGATTGACATTATCGAATTTGAAATAGAACTCTCGCCATTTATTTGGAATGCTCTCGAGGCACCAATTGCTAAATAGCCTAAACAGGCAAGCGTTAGAGCGACTACTGCGAGTTTACTTTTCACGGTTAATCAAGGCCGAGATATTTATCGAGTCCGATGGTCAACCCTGGGTGCTCGAAAACTCCTCGCACACCTGCGAGAACTCCTGGCATGTATGCCACGCGATCAAACGAATCATGTCGGATTGTGAAAGTCTCTCCCACATCTCCGAAAATCACTTCTTGGTGTGCTACTAATCCGCGCAGTCTCACTGAATGAATTGGAACGCCTTCGACATTTACGCCCCGAGCATCCATAAATTTCGATTCTGTTGCATCTGGTTGCGGTGGCATGTTTGCGGCTTTTCTAGCTTTTGCAATTGCTTTGGCTGTGTGCACTGAAGTTCCAGATGGTGCATCTACCTTGTTTGGATGGTGCAGTTCCACAATTTCAACTGATTCAAAAAAGCGGGTTGCTTCACTCGCCAATCGAGTCATCAAAATTGCGCCGATGCTGAAATTTGGTGCAATCAGGATTCCAGTCTCTGGCTTTTCGCTAGACCATTTTTCAACTTGAGCAATTCGATCTTCAGTAAAGCCAGTGGTGCCGACTACTGCGTGCACACCATTGTGAATCAACCAATCAAGATGCCCCATGACCACATCAGGTGTGGTGAAATCAACCACCACATTTGCGCCTTCACTAGCCAATGTAGAAACTGCGTCACCTGCATCCAAAGCTGCGACTAATTTCATATCTTTGGCTTCGCTAATTGCCTTACAAACTTCAGCACCCATGCGACCTTTTGCGCCAAGCACACCTACTCGCAGAACCATGTTAGGTCACCTTCCGCTTGATCGAGGACTGAAATTCTCTTA
The DNA here is from genome assembly GCA_041158245.1 of Actinomycetota bacterium. Taxonomy (GTDB): domain Bacteria; phylum Actinomycetota; class Actinomycetes; order S36-B12; family UBA5976; genus JAFMIT01. The sequence goes on from JBEBBT010000084.1 coordinate 2,738, forward strand.
CAGATTTATATGGGCCAGCAACACCGATGATTGGTTTTTGTGTAAAAAATTCTGAAACTACATCGTGAATTTCTTCACTAGTTACCGCGTCTACCCGTTCAAGAATCTCATCGACCGAAGGCAATTCACCAGTTACAAGTTCCGCTTTTGCTATTCGAGTCATTCGACTTGTTGTGTCCTCTTGACCTAAAACCAAACCACCGCGCAATTGACCTTTACCGCGTTGAATTTCCGCATCTGAAATTCCATGGTTAACGAGGTCCTTTAACGTCATTTCAATTACTTCAACTGCCTGCCCCATTTTCTTCGGGGTTGAGCCGGTGTAAATACCAAAATAGCCAGTGTCTGCAAAACTATTCAAGAAGGAATAAACGGTGTAGGCAAGACCACGCTTTTCGCGCACTTCCTGAAACAATCTAGAAGACATTCCACTGCCAAGCACCGAATTCATAACCCCAACTGCGTAACGGCGTTGATCGCCGCGAGCAAATGCGGGAACTCCCCAAACTAAATGAGCTTGTTCAGTATCACGAGTTACCAATTTGATTTGTGATTGTGGAGTGAAACTCTTGCGTGATTTGCGACGCTCACTTGGAAGCGCATTGCCACCGAGAGTGTGCTTGAATCCTTTTTTAACCGCAGCCACTACTTCTGCGTGATCAATTGCGCCTGCTACCGAAATCACCAAGTGATTTGGCTTGTAGTGCTTTTTGTAAAACTTCCAAACTGATTCACGGGCAGCTGCTTTAATCGTTTTCACAGTGCCGAGAATTGGACGACCTAAATCTGAATCTCCAAACATTGCTTTATTGAAAGCTTCGTGCGCGTTGTCAGCGTAGTCATCTTCATATTTAGCAATTTCTTCCAAGATGACTTTTTGTTCTTGTTTGAAATCCGCTGGAGTAATGATTGAGTTAGTGAGCATGTCAGAAAGGATTTCTATACCTAATGCCATGTCTTGATCTAATACTTTGACGTAATAACAGGTGTATTCCTTGCTGGTGAATGCATTCATTTCACCACCCACCGCATCAATCGGTGAGGAGATATCTAGCGCATTGCGCGTATGTGTACCCTTGAATAAAAGGTGCTCAAGAAAATGTGCGGAGCCAGCCATTTCTGGAGTTTCATCTCGTGAACCAACTCCAGCCCACATACCAATTGCTACTGAACGAACCCCTGGAATATATTCAGTAATAACCCTCAAGCCGCCGGGTAACACAGTTCTTTTTACGACTGAACCATCAGCGTTTTTTTGCAAAACCTTGGTTGATCCAACTGCCTGTAAACGCGCAGAAGGCAGGGGTGAATCCCCTGCCTTCTGTCGCTTATTAGAACTCATTATTCAGAATCAGCTTTTTCTGCTTTGTCGCCATCTTCATCAACTACCGCAAGCGACAACTTGCCGCGTGGATCAATTTCTGCGATTTCTACATAGATTTTTTGTCCGACGCTGACAACATCATCAACATTTTCTACACGCTTGCCACCGGCAAGTTTGCGAAGTTGGGTGATGTGCAACAACCCATCTTTACCTGGAAGCAATGAAATGAATGCGCCGAAAGCTGCAGTCTTGACTACAGTTCCCATGAAGCGTTCACCAACTTCTGGCATATGTGGATTTGCAATTGCATTAACTGCTTGACGTGCAGCTTCAGCAGATGCGCCATCGTTTGCACCGATATAAACAGTTCCGTCATCTTCAATTGAAAGGTCAGCACCGGTATCTTCTTGGATTTGGTTGATGACTTTGCCCTTTGGCCCAATAACTTCGCCGATCTTGTCTACCGGAATCTTCACTGCAATGATGCGAGGAGCATATGGTGACATTTCATCTGGTGAATCGATTGCTTGTGCCATCACATCAAGAATGGTTAAACGAGCATCGCGAGCTTGGGTTAGCGCACCAGCAAGAACTGAGGCAGGAATACCATCAAGTTTGGTATCCAACTGCAATGCAGTCACGAATTCGCTGGTTCCGGCAACCTTGAAGTCCATGTCACCGAAAGCATCTTCGGCACCAAGGATGTCGGTGATTGCAACGTATTCACGTTTGCCATCAACATCATCAGAGATAAGTCCCATCGCAATACCAGCAACTGGAGCCTTAAGTGGAACACCAGCATTTAGTAGTGACATAGTTGATGCACAAACTGAACCCATTGAGGTCGAACCGTTTGAACCAAGTGCTTCAGAAACTTGGCGAATTGCGTAAGGAAATTCTTCGCGTGAAGGAAGCACTGGAACAAGGGCGCGTTCTGCCAATGCTCCGTGACCGATTTCGCGGCGCTTTGGAGTTCCAACGCGACCGGTTTCACCAGTTGAGTAAGGCGGGAAGTTGTAGTTGTGCATGTAACGCTTTGAAGTTTCTGGCGACAAAGTGTCCAATTGCATTTCCATCTTCAACATGTTCAATGTTGTTACACCCATGATTTGAGTTTCACCACGTTCAAACAAAGCTGAACCATGTGTGCGAGGAATAATTGCAACTTCTGCAGAAAGTTGGCGGATGTCTGTGATTCCACGTCCATCAATTCGAACTTTGTCGCGCAGAACTCGCTGGCGTACCACTTTCTTAGTCACACTACGTAGTGCTGCTGCGATTTCTTTTTCACGGTCTGCAAATTGCTCAGCCAACTGATTGATAACATCTTCTTGAATACGATCAAGTTCTGCTTCGCGATCAGCCTTTGAAACAATGGTCATTGCCTTTGAAATTGCATCCTTAGCAATTTTTTCAACAGCCGCGTATGCATCTTCTTGGTAATCCAAAAAGACTGGGAATTCTTGAGTTTCACGAGCTGCTTGAGCTGCAAGTTTTGATTGCGCTTCGCAGATTGTGCGAATGAATCCCTTTGCCGCTTCCAAACCTTCCGCAACAATTTCTTCAGTTGGAGCTTTCGCACCATCTTTGATCAGGCGAAGAGTTGAACTGGTTGCTTCTGCTTCCACCATCATGATTGCAACGTCACCATCAACAATGCGGCCTGCGACCACCATGTCGAAAACTGCATCTTCAAGTTGATCGTGTTGTGGGAATGCGACCCATTGAC
>JBEBBT010000085.1:0-2622 GCA_041158245.1 Actinomycetota bacterium
AATTTGGAGGAAATTATGAAGATCTTGGGTACCAAATTTGCGCTCCCAATTGCATCGGTTGCGGCTGTACTAGCGCTTGTGGGAGTTCAGGCTATGGCCTTGAGCCAGTCCCCGAGCGACGAGATTTCGATTCCGGCGGACGCCAAGCTTGCTGATGAATCGGCTACAACCAATCCGGCTACATCTGAGCCAGAGCCTTCTACCACTCCGCTTGTGATTCCAACTGACGGTCCAACCACTCCACCAAGTGACGATGATGACGAGTACGAAGATGAAGATGAGGACGAGTACGAAGACGAAGATGAAGATGAGGATGACGAGTACGAAGATGAGGATGAAGATGAAGACGAAGAGGATGACGACTAACGTCTAGCGTTTTCACCAATCGCAATTCCAGTCAATGTAATTGCACCACCAACTAATTGCCAGGTTGTTAAGTTCTCAGACATAACTACCCACGCAATGATTGAAGCAAAAATCGGTTCGGTCATTCCGGTTGCGGAAGCCTGTTGAGATGAAATGTATTTCATCGCTGCAAGTGCTAACCAAAACGGGATGACCGTTCCTAATAAGACCATCCATGCAACCAATAAATATTGTGGCGCGACCAATCCATTAACGTTTGCAGTGCCTTCTAAATATTCCCAAGGAAATTGCCACCAAGGCTTAAAGATTGCCCAAAAAACACTCGCGAAGAAAAACCCCCACATTGTTAGCGAAAGAGAATCGCGCGGTTTTTCTAAATGAAGAATTTTTTCACCTGTTATGAAATAAAGACTCAATGCTGCAGCTGCACCAAAGCCAGAAATTAAACCAATCGGATTTAGATTAAATCCTTGCCAAACTTGTGTTACTAAAAACAGACCGAAAATCGCAATAGCAAGTCCAACCCAAGTAAATCTTGGAACGTGATGGTTCCAAACAAACTTCACCCAGACCGCAACCATTAGCGGTGATGTGAATTCGATAATGAGGGCAACGCCTACCGGTAACAGATGAATCGCAACAAAGTAAAGCCATTGCGTCATAGTCACACCGAGTACGCCATACATCGCAATTAATTTGAATTCCTGTTTTGAGTTGAAACGGAGGGCTTTTCGGTTGATTATTGCGATCACAATAAAAAGCACTAGCCATGCCAGCGTCACCCGCAATTGCGACAGTCGAGCAGGATCAATTTTTGTGTCCATGAGAATTTTGGAAACAGTTCCATTGAATCCCCAGAGCAAAGCTGCAATTAAATAAAGACCATAGCCAATTAATTGATTTGAAGTGGTTTTAGCCTGCGACATTTACAGCGCTGCTTTGTATAAATCTATGGTTTGCAAAGCAATTGATTCCCAAGAGAAGTATTTAGCGGCGCGCACTCGCCCAGCTTTTCCCATTTCTTTGGCGTTTGTATCAATCAGAACTTCATTCAATGCAGCTGCAAATTTCTCTTCAAAACTTGCAATATCATTTTCTGAATATTCAACAAGTAACCCAGTTTCGCCATGAACCACAACTTCTGGAATTCCTCCAACAGCACTCGCAACGACTGGAGTCTCACACGCCATAGCTTCTAGGTTCACGATGCCTAATGGTTCATAAATTGAAGGGCATGCAAAAACCGAAGCGTGCGAGAGCAAAGTAATCAATTCAGATTTCGAAACTTGTCTGTCGATGTGGACAATGTCATTCGGGCGATTGGTTTTGAATTCTGCGACGGCCTCTGCAACTTCATCACCGATAACTTTTTCATCTGGGGATGACGCAGCTAAAACTAATTGCACACCGCTAGGCAATTTTTTTGCGGCTCGCAGCAAATATATCAAACCTTTTTGCCGAGTTATTCGACCGACGAACAAAACAATTGGGCGCGATGGATCAATTCCATATTGTTGCAAGACTGATTCATCGAAAGTTGGTTTGAATGTTTCTACATCGATTCCGTTGTGAATGACTGAAACTTTTTCAGGTGAAACGAATGGGTAGCAATCAAGTACGTCCTTTTTCATTCCAGAACTGACCGCGATAACTCGATCGGCAGCTCGGTAAGTCTCAGCTTCAATCCATGAAGAGATTTTGTAGCCGCCACCTAATTGTTCGGCTTTCCAAGGTCGTTTGGGTTCGAGCGAATGAGCAGTGACGATGTGTGGGATTCCTGCAGTCATTGATGCTAGGTGGCCAGCCAAGTTTGCGTACCAAGTGTGAGAGTGCACTAAGTCAAAATTATTTGCGGCGATGTAAGTGGCCATCTCTACGTCGGTTTGAACAACTGAAAGGGCTGGGTTAACACCTGGCTCATTTTTTAACTCGAAAGCTTTGGCGGTTTCGCGCTGACTTCCCATACAAATTACTTCAACATCTATATGTTTTTTTAATGAATTAACTAATTCAGTTACGTGAACACCTGCACCACCGTAGACCTCAGGCGGGAATTCTCGGGTCACGATTGCCAAACGCATAGTGGCAAACACTAGATGTATGGCCATTTGAACTCTAGTGTTGGTTTATGGCACATAATCCAAAGGTTCTCGGAATCGTCCTCGCTGGTGGCGAAGGTAAAAGGTTGATGCCATTAACTGCAGATCGTGCAAAGCCTGCAGTTCCATTTGGTGGAAACTATCGCTTAATTGATTT
>JBEBBT010000086.1:0-8002 GCA_041158245.1 Actinomycetota bacterium
AATTGGCTCAGATTCTCCAATCGTTGGATATTCAGTCACATATTTGTTCGGCGTACTTGGAATGCTAATTGCAAGTGGGATAGCAATTAAGAAAGTTTCAAAAAATCCACAATCTGATGAACTTGCCACAGCGCCGCCAAAACTTATTGGTGAGACTGTGCGTGTAGATGTAGATGGCCTTCCAACTCTTGGCGAGTTAGCAAAGCAATACGACGACAAGATTAGATTTTCTCGAGTAATGACCGGAGATAGACCTGGGCATCCTGGCTTAATTGACATTGCTACTGACGATCATGAATTAGTACGGGGCGACATAGTTACAGTGATTGCAGATAGTGAGACGATTGAAAAGTTCATTTCCCAAGTTGGACACTCTTCTTCAGTCGCATTAACTCTCGATAGATCTAATCTCGATTTTAGGCGTATTGCAGTTTCTCATCGTAGTGTTGCTGGAAAGTCGCTTGGCGAACTTCGCTTAAGCCAAAAGTACGGGGCAGTGGCCACACGGGTTCGTCGTGGCGATGTGGATTTGCTGGCTCACGATGATTTTGTTCTGCAAATTGGCGACCGAGTGCGGGTAGTGGCTACACAACATGGGCTTTCCAGAGTTGCAAAGCTACTTGGCGATTCGGAAAAGGCAGCTAGCGCATTCTCAATAGTAAGTGTTGCAACCGGCATTACCGCAGGTGTAATTCTTGGCTCGATTCCGTTCCCAGTTCCCGGTGGCAGGGTGTTTGAATTCGGAATGGCTGCAGGCCCACTTATCGTAGGTTTAGTGATGGGAAGATTTGGCAAAACCGGCCGAATAATTTGGTCTTTGCCTCACACTTCTTCAAGTGCGTTAAGCCACCTTGGAATGATGTTGTTTTTAGCGTATGCGGGTTCAACAGCTGGCCATGCGCTAAGTGTTGCTATCACCACTCCTATAGGTTGGCGATTACTTCTAATTGGGCTCGCAACCACAGTTACTTCAGCATTAACTTTCATTTACCTTGGAAGATATTTTGCGAAGATTTACGGACCGAGACTCGCAGGGGTTATGGCTGGATCGCAAACTCAACCAGCTGTACTTGCATACGTCAATGAACAGACCAAAGACGACCCTCGAGTCAACTTAGGTTATGCGGTTGCGTATCCAGTTGGCATGATTGTTAAAGTGCTGATCGCACCAATATTGGGCAACTTTTAGTAATTTATTTCTGCCCAGAAGTGGTCACGTTCACGTGTGACGGTCAAAGTGCCATTTCGAGTCTTGCCGTTTTCTTTGGTTACAAAAACTGGACACTTAACAAAACCAGATTCTTCAAAGCAGGCTGATTCGGTATTCCAAGGAATCATGTAATTCTTGTTTGATAGTCGAATAGTGCCAACCGGCGACCACTGCGAAAGTTCTGTATTCCAGTGGAGAACCTCAACTCGCTCAGCACTTTTTTGGTCGCCAACTACACAAGCTGCAGTGACAATCATGTAAATCTCGTCAACATCTGCTGCCTGCAAAATGACTTTATTTAAATATTGAACCGTGACGTTTTCACTCGAGCAAGTGACATACGATTCTTTTGCAATCGGCTCTGTCTGCTGAGCCTTGTTCAAGCGGTCGAAATAATCTGAGGCAGTTGCAACTGGCGAAGCAGAATTAGTGACGCTAGGGCTAGATGAATCAGTTGGATTTGCAGAGTTGTTTGAACAGGCTGTTAAAACAACAGCGCATGCAACTAAAGTAATTATTCGACGCATAGGCACAGCCTAACCGCAAAAACCTATCGCAATCGGATGGCTTGCAGCCAAGCTCGGCCTGCAACCGAAATTCTTCGCCATGTAGAAACCTTCGCACGCTTGCTAAATACGTCGAAATCTATCTTTTCAACTTCATCAGCAATCTGGCAATACAGAATTCGAGCTGCGTTTATACACGGCTGACTTGCTGGATTTAATAGGGAAATTCCGGCACGGGAGCGTTCTTCTAGTTCATGGACTCTGGCAATTTGAAAGCGCAGAGCGGCTCGAAGATCGTCAGTCACAACCCGAGACTTTAAAGTTTCTGGGGTGACACCGAATTGACGTAATTCTGACAAAGGTAAATAGATTCGACCGCGTTCTAGGTCCTCACCAACATCGCGAATGAAGTTTGCCAACTGAAAAGCCACCCCAAGATCAGTTGCGTATTTGTATGCGTCTTGCGAGCTTGGTTCCAAAATTGGCACCATTTGTAGACCTATAACTGCGGCAGAGCCATAAACGTATTCATAGAGGTCGTCATAAGTTTCATATGAGGTGGTGGTTAAGTCCATTTTCATCGAGTGAATGAATGCCTCAAAGTGCGCCTTTGGGATGTTGAATTGTTTAGCCGTGTAAATCGTGGCTTTACAGATTTCATCATCGCTAGTTCCGGAATCAAAATCCTCAAAAAATTTATCACTCCATGAAGTAAGCCATTGTGCTTTTTGTTCGCCAGTTAAGGTCGAGGAGAGGTCGTCAACGATTTCATCTGCATAACGGGCAAATCCATAAAGCGCGTGGACAAAAGGTCTTTTGCTCGGAGGTAACAACAATGTTGCAAGATAATAAGTTTTGCCATGAGCGGCATTTAAGACTCGACATTTTTCAAAAGAGTCTTGCAGATCCACATCGGTGATTCCGGCGGCAACCAATTCTCTACGAGACATATACCTGCTCCAGATCCATGATTTCCTTATTCTCTTTATATCGCATCAATGAAAAAATACTTATAAATACGAAAGCGCCGAAAGCTAGCTCCTGAGCCGTGATTGCCGAATCTCTGACCGCTACAGCTTCGATAATTGAATACGCCACAACAAGAAGTGTGCCGTAAACCGAAATCTTCATCGCCGTGGTGGTCCGTAATCCACTTCCTGCAAACAGGGCTAATGGCCACAGGAAATACCAAGGAAAGACCACTGGGCTTAGAAGAATCATGAAAGCAAGTGCGAGGGCAGCTCTGCGGGTGCCAGACTCTTCACTCTTATCCAAAGTCAGTTTTGCGATGTATATGGCGCAGAAAACTAATCCCGTGTACCTAATGATAGGAAAGATAGTTGAACTCAAATCATGACCAAACCAAGACAAGGATTTATTGATAATTTCTGAAACCAAACTAATTGGTGCAGCCAAATTAAGTACTTGTCCAGGTGTCGATATTGCATTAATCCATCCAAAACCTGTGTTAGTAGCTACACCTAAGAAAGCTAAAGCTCCGATAGAAACTACAACTGTGGTTGTCCAATCTTTCAACCTCTGAATAAAATTGAATTCTGGATATTTCGAAATTGCCAAGAAAGGCAATGCAATTAGGGCGATAGGTTTGATTGCGATAGCAAAAGCAATGCTGAGTGATGCAAATATCAAACGCTTTTCATGCGCGAAAACAAATCCCCAAACGATTGCTGCGATCATCACTGAATCGTTGTGGACAGCATTTATTAGGTGCAGAATTGTGATTGGATTTAAAACTGCTAACCAAATCGCAAAGTTTTGTGAAATTTTGTGAATTCTTGCAAGCCGGTTGATTCCATAGATTGTTACAACGAATGCCAAAATATTTATGGCTCGTAAAAAAACCATGCTGTTGTACGGATTATCAATTGATATCCATGCCGAGAATCTTTCAATCAGTAAGTAGGCGGCTCCATAAGGTGTGGTGGTTTGCGCCCACATCGGATCGATGCCAAATCTGAACCAGTCATCTAGTTGGGCCACGCCAACTTCATATGGGTTAAATCCTGCAAGTTGCAAGTGTCCTTGAGCTACGTATGAATACACATCTCGCGAAAAAAGTGGAGGCATAAACAAGGAGGGAAGACTTGCCGAAAGTGCGAAGCGAGCGAGTTCTCTTGGAGTGTGGGTTTCATGCTCAACGTTTAGCCACATTATTAGTAGTAAGAACGCCCCTAAGAACAATGATGCTATCCCTAGTGTTTGACCCAATTCGGTTAGGCGCAAAGTTGCAAAAACAGAATTTGCTTTCACATCAAAATTAGGTGTCAACCAACCAAGTGAAATTGAACTTATTGCAAGCAATAAACCCGCAACCAAAAACCCCAGTGATGGTTTGCGTGAAATCAAACTAGCGCCAAGCTCTTGACTTGTAGTTCGGATCCACGCCAGTTACGCGCTCTGCCGCTAGCCGACCTGATACCAATACCATCGGTACGCCCACTCCAGGTTGGGTGCCAGACCCAGTAAACACAACGTTTTCGCCCCAAAGGTTTCCTGGTCTAAATGGACCTGTTTGCAGGAATGAGTGTGCGGATGCGAATGGTGCGCCACGTTCCATTCCGCGTGCCTCCCAATCCAATGGGGTAGTCAGATGTTCTACTTCAATACTGTCGCCGAAGTTTTTGTAACCGCGTTCTTCCAAAGTTTTAACCATGTGATCGCGGTATTTCGGAGCCTCTTGTTTCCAGTCAATATCGGAATCAAGGTTTGGAGTTGGGTAAAGCACGTAATAAATTTCTTTTCCGGCTGGTGCAAGACTTGCATCGGAGTAAGTTGGATTAGTTACCAAGATTGATGGATCTGACATGAATTGTTTCTTATCAATCAAATCCGAAAACACTCCAGCCCATTCTTTTCCAAAGTGGATGTTGTGGTGAGCGGTCTTTGTGTATTTTTGAGATGAACCGGCAAGCAAAAGTGCACATGAAGGTGAGTACTTCAAACGCTTTACAGAAAGTGGATTAATTCCAAGCAGATCTCTGTATGCAACCGGTAAATCTGGATTCAAGATGAATGCATCAGCTTCGATGCGAGTTCCGTCAGTGGTGATTACTGCAGTAGCGCGAGAATTTGAGTGCTCAACACTTTTCACAGTAACACCGTATTGAATGTCCACGCCATGCTTTTGAGCACAAGCTGCCATCGCGCGTGGAAGTGCGTGCATTCCACCTTCTGGGAAGTAAACCCCAGCCACACTGTCCATATACGCAATGACTGCATAGATTGCCAATGCGTCGTAAGGAGATAGGCCTGCGTACATCGCTTGGAAAGAGTAAATGCGTTGGGTGCGTGGGTCTTTCAAATATTCATTAACTTTCGGAGCAAGTTTTCTAAAGCCACCAATTGAAAGCAGTTTTACTAGATTTGGCGTTAGTAAATCAAAAGGTGTATCAATATTTCGGTCGATGAAGTCTTTAATTTCATACTTGTAAAGGTCAGCAACAAAATCCACATACTTTAAGTAACCCTCGGCTTCAGAGGAAGAAATTACCCGTTCAATTTCTGTTGCCATCTTGTTTACATCAGAGTGCACATCCAAAATTGACCCATCTGGGAAAAATGATCGGTAAAGCGGATTTACCTCTTTGAGTTTTAACCAGTCACTCATGTTTTCGCCAACTGCATCGAATGCGTCAGCAATCAAATCTGGCATCGTTAAAACTGTTGGTCCAGTGTCGAATTGAAAACCTTGGTCAGAAATCAAACCAGCGCGGCCACCAGGTACAAGTTCACGTTCTAGCAATGTAACTTTGCGACCAGCGCCAGCTAGTCGAAGTGCGGCTGATAGTCCAGCGAGTCCAGCACCAACGATGACAACATGGTCAGTACTCCCAACAACTTTGCGCGGGGTAGAGCGAGGGGCAAAACGCAATAGGTCCATTAGTAGTTTCTTTCGGTAGCGGCGACTGCCAAGTTTGCTAATACAAACATGGCTTGTTCATCTATGTAATCTGCTTTGATTGCCTGCAAGGCAACTGCGCGATTTTCTTCAATCATGTGTTCAACTTCGTCAACTGCACCAGATTTTGTGAGGATGTTCTGTAACTCCAAAATCCGTTCAGGTGATAAATCTTTTTGTCCAAGAGAGTTTTTCAGCAGTTCATGTTCGCTTCCGCTTGTTTTGGAAAGTGCTGTTGCAACTAGAACTGTTCGCTTGCCTTCACGCAAATCATCACCAGCTGGTTTGCCAGTGATTTTTTCGTCCCCAAAAACTCCAAGAATGTCATCGCGCAATTGGAATGCGACTCCAAGTGGAAGTCCGTAGTCAGAAAGAGTTTGGATAGTTCGACCATCAGCGCCAGCTAGAAGTGCTCCCATATGAAGTGGGCGTTCGATTGTGTATTTGGCACTCTTGAAGGTAATAACTTGCAAGATGTTGTCGATAGATGCATTTGATTTCGCTTGTTCGAGCAAATCAAGATATTGGCCAGCCAAAAGTTCAGTTCGCATCAAATCGTAAAGATTTTTTGCCGACTTAAGTTTGTCGGTTTCAAAGTTTGATTTCATCAAGAGCTCGTCTGCCCAAGACAGACACAAATCTCCTAAAAGAATTGCGCCACCAATTCCAAATTGTTTGGCATTTCCTAGCCAGTCATTTTTTTCATGGAGAGATTCGAATTGGCGATGGGAACTTGGATTTCCACGACGAGTATCGCTTTCATCCATCACATCATCATGAATCAATGCACAAGCTTGTAAGAACTCAAGTGCGGTGGCTGCTTGCAAGATTTCTGCGCTGTCCGCTCCGCCAGCGGCGCGGTATCCCCAGTATGCAAAAGCTGGGCGAAGTCGTTTGCCGCCCGCCATCATTTCGCTTAATGAACCTGTTAGGAATGAAAGGTCGGAATTTAGGCCGGACATAAAAGTTGCATGATTAGAAATCGTGCTTGACACCTCTTGTGCGACCCGATTGCGTAGGTCATCAATCTCTAGAACCTTCAGTCCTATTGAGGTATCTATTTCATAGTTCGACACGGGGCAAAGGTAGCGGTAGCGGGCTGAGAGTGAGAGTTCAAGCCAACGGCATACTTCGCCCCTATGAATGCCGGCAAAACACTGATCCGCGACCTGATTGCGAACAAATCAGGGCAGCCGACGTTTTCATGCGAGTTTTTCCCGCCAAAAACCGAAGAAGGATTTGCAACGCTTTGGCAGACAATCGAAACTTTGGCTCCATATGGACCAGATTTCGTTTCCGTGACCTATGGTGCTGGCGGTTCTACCCAAACCACTTCTCGTGATGTCACAGCAAAGATTGTTTCTGATTTCGATATTCCGACTTTGGCGCATCTCACTTGCGTTGGCTCGACTAAAGATGAACTGCTTAATATTGCAAATGAGTTTGCCGAACTTGGCATTCACAACATCTTGGCCCTTCGTGGAGATCCAGTTGCAGGACCTGGCACGGATTGGGTTTCAACCCCAAATGGTTTTGATTATGCATCGCAATTGGTTGAGCTTCTTAATGAACTTGGAAATTTCAGCATTGGGGTTGCTGCATTTCCAGAAAAGCATCCAGAGTCCAAATCGCTTGAGCAAGATGCGCAAGTTTTACTTGCAAAACAAAAAGCAGGTGCGGACTTTGCCATTACAAACCTTTTCTTTGATGCATCTCACTACTTCAAACTCCTAGATTTGATGCAAAGCATTGGCTGCACATTGCCGGTAATTCCTGGAATCATGCCGTTAACAAATGTTAATCAAATCGAGCGCTTCACAACTTTGTCAGGTGCTGTGTTCCCAACTGAATTAGCGGATCGATTTAATTCGGTTTCAAATGACAACAGCGCCGTAGTGGAATTGGGAATTGAAGTAGCAACTCAGCTGTGTGAAGAATTGTTAGCTGGTGGTGCACCTGGAATTCACCTTTATCCGCTAAACCGCTCTACGTCTGCTCAGAAGATTTTTGAGAATTTAGGTTTGAAGAAAAACTAGTCAACAGCATCATTGCCATTATCGGGATATCTTGTACGAAATGAATAAACCATGAAATGGCAAACCCACCCGTTTCAACCATGGCATTTGCCATTACCCATCCGAGCGCCCCTGCCATAAAAACTCCAATGATCTTTCCAGGGGAGCCAAAATAGTGGGGAAGTCCGAAAGCAACGCCAGATGCAATTGCAACCGTTGCCGATGAAACTACAGAACTTAATGTGTTAACTGCGATGAAACGAAAGATTATTTCTTCAGTTAATGAATTCAATATCGCTAAAGGTAGGCACAGCAATAAAGACTTTGGTAGCAATTTCAAAGAGAAAACTTT
>JBEBBT010000087.1:0-6648 GCA_041158245.1 Actinomycetota bacterium
AGTTTTAATGCTCTAGCTGTTCCATGAACCAAACCATCGGTAGCGCTTGCTAAATGTGTGGCGTTAATTTCCACACCTACTGCAAATCTGTTTGGCCCCGCATGGATATTTGCTGCAAGCGATCCCAAAGATTCTGCCAATACGACATTTGCTCCGCCATGCAATAGGCCGAGCGGCTGGGTATTTCCGACCACTGGGAGAGTGCCTTTGACTAATTCTGCAGTTGCATGGGTTACCTTTAAACCCATCTTGTCTGCAAGCGCACCCATACCGCGAGTTTCTAGAAATTGCCGTCCAAGTTCTTCGTTCATAGGGCAACCCTAGGCTTATCTTGTGAATTCAACTACAGCAGCGATGGGTCCAGAATCGAGACTCTTATTAGTCGATGGCCATTCGCTTGCATACCGCGCTTTCTATGCACTTCCAGTTGAAAATTTTTCGGCGCCTGATGGCCAGCCAACAAATGCCATCCAAGGCTTTGTCTCGATGTTGTTGCAGGTTGTCGAGGCTGAGAATCCAACTCATTTGGCTGTGGCATTTGATGTCAGTCGAGATACATTTCGAAAAGCTGAATTTCCTGAATACAAAGCCAATCGTGCGAAGTCGCCTGAAGAATTTCGATCTCAAGTTCCGATTATTCGAGAAGTGCTAGATGCATTTGGAATCGTAAATATTGCAATAGAGGGTTTTGAAGCAGATGATGTCATCGCGACTCTAGCCACGGCAGCAAGTGGTCAACAAGCACAAACTTTCATTCTCACCGGCGATAGAGATTCACTTCAGCTAGTAAATGAACAAATCACAGTTCTTTATCCAACAAAAGGTGTTCGCGAATTGGCTCGGATGACCCCAGCCGCAGTGAAAGAAAAATATAACGTTTTTCCGAATCAGTATGCAGATTTTGCAGCTCTTCGAGGTGACGCGAGCGACAATCTTCCTTCAATCCCAGGAGTTGGTGAAAAGACGGCAGCGTCTTGGCTTAATACTTATGAGAACCTCGATGGGATTTTGGCAAATGCGTCCGAGATAAAAGGCAAGGTTGGTCAGTCACTTAGAGACAATGCTTCGCAAGTTCTGCTAAATAGAAGATTAACTCAATTGGTGCATGATGTGCCGATCGAAGCAGACGTGAACGATCTTCACAGACACTTAGGAAATCCAGCTGCAATCGATAAAGTTTTTGGGCGATTAGGTTTTAGGTCCCTCCATAAACGCGCTTATGCTGCATTTGTCAGCAGCGACACTGGAGTACCGGTTGAAAAAAATGAAGTTGTAACTATTACGCGTGTAGCTGTTGGTTGGACACCTGGAAAACTAAGTGAAACCTTCGCCACATTCGATCCAAAATATCCAGTGGGGGTTTATGCGCAAGTCAATGGCCTGGCTGATCTAAAGAGCATAGCTTTCGCATGGCAAGAAAACCATTTAAACATAGAAATTTCACAATTAAAGAAGGCCGATAAAGAGGCTATGTTCTCGGTTTTCGCTAATCCAAAGTTATTTATTGTTGGACATGACTTAAAACCTTTCGTTCGCTGTTTAGTTAAAGAAGGCGCAGGCTCCGATGCGATCAAGGGAGACACTCAACTCATCGAATACCTGAGAAATCCAGGGCAAAGAGGTTTAGATCTTGAAGCATCTTACGAGCGTAATCTTCAAAAAGAATTACCTAAACTAGAAGTAGTACAGAGTTTGTTTGATGAAACCGCAGCTGATTTATCGCAGCATGCGAACGCGGTACTTGATTTATGGAACCATCAAACTGCGTATCTCGAAGCAAGTTTTATGAAGCTTCATGATGAGATTGAAATTCCAACTTTGAAATTACTCGCAAGGATGGAATTTACTGGAATTGGTTTAGACAAAGAAGTCTTGAAGAAACTTGAGACGCAATTTTCGAAAGTTGCAACAAAAGCAGAGAAACTTGCTCAGGAAGAAGCTGGAAAAGAGTTCAATCTTGGAAGTCCGAAGCAATTGCAAGAAGTCCTATTTGTAGATAGAAATCTCCCGAAAACCAAAAAAATTAAGACGGGGTACACAACTGATGCAGAGGCCCTTGGATGGTTATTTGAAAACACAAAAGACAAAGTTGTTGAGCAAATCTTAATTTGGCGTGAAGTCACAAAATTGAAGCAAACGGTTTCAGGATTATTGCCGCTAATTGATGAGAATGGACGAGTTCACACAACATTCGCCCAAACAGTTGCAGCAACTGGCCGACTTTCAAGTGTTGATCCAAATTTGCAGAACATTCCAGTGCGAACTGATGAGGGGAAAATGATTCGAGCCGCTTTCATTTGTGGCAAAGAATATGAATCTCTTTTAACTGCTGACTACAGCCAGATCGAAATGCGAATTATGGCTCATCTCTCTAAAGACGAAGGTTTGATAGCCGCTTTCAATAGCGGGGAAGATTTGCACACCACTGTTGGTTCACAGGTGTTTGGTGTTGCCCCACAAGATGTGACCGCCGACATGCGCAGGAAAATCAAAGCCATGTCTTACGGTCTGGCATACGGATTAGGTTCATTTGGTTTGAGCCAACAGTTAGGGATCGAAACCCGTGAAGCCAGCGCTCTTATGGACAAGTACTTTGAAAGATTTCAAGGGGTCCGCGATTACTTAAAACAAGTTGTTATCGAAGCCACCCAAACTGGATACACCGAAACCATGTTCGGAAGAAAGCGATTCTTACCTGATCTGCAATCGACGAACTATCAAGCACGGCAGGCAGCAGAAAGAATGGCATTGAACGCTCCAATCCAGGGAAGTGCCGCAGACTTGATAAAGGTGGCAATGCTCAATGTCCAGGCCGGCATCGAGGCAGCAGGACTGAAGAGTCGGCTACTACTTCAGGTTCACGACGAACTTGTGCTAGAAGTTGCGCCAGGTGAAAAAGCTGAAATCTCAAAAATCGTAAAATCAGGTATGGAGTCGGCGGTCACAATGAGTGTTCCGCTCGAAGTTTCAATGGGATTTGGCGAAAACTGGGATGTAGCCGCTCACTAACTTGGACAAAACCCTGGGTAAATGACCTATAAAAACCCGTCTAGAATTCGCAGGCTCAAATCTGAAGAGACCCTCTAGACCTAGAGAGGGGTTCGTTACTGGGTAGAGCGACCACCTAACAATTATCCAATCGGAGCAATATCTCCATGACAACAAACAACATCGCTGTAAATGACATCGGCACAGTTGAAGATTTCCTAGCAGCGATCGACAACACACTTAAGAACTTCGATGACGGTGACCTTGTAGAAGGCATCATCGTTAAAGTAGACAGAGACGAAGTTCTGCTTGACATCGGTTACAAAACCGAAGGCGTGATTCCTTCACGCGAACTCTCTATCAAACACGACATCGACCCAGCTTCTGTAGTAAAAGTTGGCGAACGCCTAGAAGCACTTGTGCTTCAAAAAGAAGACAAAGAAGGTCGATTGATTCTCTCCAAGAAGCGCGCACAATACGAACGCGCCTGGGGCGATATTGAAAAAATCAAAGATGCAGATGGCGTCGTTAAAGGTATTGTCATCGAAGTTGTTAAGGGTGGCTTGATTCTTGACATCGGACTTCGCGGCTTCTTGCCAGCGTCTTTGGTTGAAATGCGTCGTGTTCGCGACTTGGCTCCTTACATTGGTAAAGAGATTGAAGCCAAGATTATTGAACTTGATAAGAACCGCAATAACGTAGTTCTAAGCCGTCGTGCGTTCCTAGAACATTCACAATCTGAATCTCGTAGCACATTCCTTCACAACTTGGCCAAGGGTCAAATTCGCAAGGGTGTGGTTTCATCTATCGTTAACTTCGGCGCATTCGTTGATCTCGGTGGTGTTGATGGTTTGGTTCACGTTTCTGAACTTTCGTGGAAGCACATTGATCATCCAAACGAAGTAGTAGAAGTTGGTATGGAAGTTACTGTTGAAGTTCTTGAAGTTGATATGGATCGCGAACGCGTTTCATTGTCGCTCAAGTCAACTCAAGAAGATCCATGGCAACACTTCGCTCGCACCCACCAATTAGGTCAAATCGTTCCAGGTAACGTAACCAAGTTGGTTCCATTTGGCGCATTCGTTCGTGTTCAAGAAGGCATCGAAGGTTTGGTTCACATCTCTGAATTGGCTGAACGTCACGTTGAAATCCCAGAACAGGTCGTTCAGGTTAATGATGAAGTTATGGTCAAAGTTATTGATATCGACCTAGAACGTCGTCGAGTTTCGCTTTCATTGAAACAAGCAAATGAATCTGGCGAAGATTTGAACGTTGGTTTCGATCCTTACTTGTACGGAATGCCAGCTTCTTACGATGAAGCAGGTAAATACATTGGCCCAGACGGATTTGATCCTGAAACAGGTGAATGGAAACCAGGCTCAGAAGATCAGCGCAAAGAATGGGAACAGCAATACGCTGAAGCCCACGCTCGCTGGGAAGCGCATCGAGCACAGCAAGCAGCAGAGGCTGAAGCCGCAGCTGCCGCCGCTGAATAGCATTAGACGAAAAGAACCCAGCCGAAAGGCTGGGTTCTTTTTTATGCAGCACAATGCACCTGTGTCTGTGGTTTTTGTGAGTGGTGGTTTGGGCTCGGGAAAGACTCTTTTCACTCAACTGTGTGCAAAACACGGGGCAAAAGTTTTAAATGCCGACGAGATAGTTAAAGAGCTATATTCAAAAGATTCGCAGATGTTGAGTGAGCTTCAAGAGATTCTTGGTCCGGAAATTGTTAATCAAGATGGTGAAGTCGATAAAAAATTAATAGCGTCTTTGATTTTTTCCAATGACACACTTAGGCAAAAAGTAGAGGCTGTTATTCATCCACGTGTACAAAACCGTTTATTGAATGAGTCAAAGAGCACTGATTTGCTCGTTTATGAAATTCCGGTTCTCAATTCAAGAACAAATTTGAGCCTTGCCAATTATGTGGTTTACGTGGAAGCACCTGAAGGTTTGCGGCTAGAAAGAGCGGTCGAACGAGGTATGGACTTTGAAGATGCAAAATCACGCATTGAAGTACAAAGAAGCAATACATATGTTCCCGAAAATGCAATTCTCATCCAAAATTCAGGCAGTGTGGATGAACTAGAAAAATCCGTGATCAATTTCTTAGCCAAGGTTTCCAGTGACTAGGCCTGTAACCGATTTAGAAAAAACCCTCAATTTATTCAAGGTTGAATCTGATTTTGTTCCATCTGGCGATCAGCCTGCTGCAATTGCTGAAATTGTAAAACGGGTCGAACGTGGAGATCGTGACATTGTGCTTTTGGGTGCCACAGGCACTGGAAAGTCTGCTACCACAGCCTGGTTAATTGAAAAGCTACAGCGGCCAACTCTCGTGATGGCCCCTAACAAAACTTTAGCGGCACAATTGGCGCAAGAATTTCGCGAACTTTTGCCGAACAATGCTGTCGAATATTTCGTTTCATACTACGACTACTACCAGCCCGAAGCGTACATACCGCAAACAGATACCTTCATCGAAAAAGATAAATCAATCAACGCCGAGGTTGAGAGGCTGCGTCACGCAGCAACACACGCTCTACTTACCAGAAGAGATGTGGTTGTAGTTTCGACAGTTTCTTGCATTTATGGTCTTGGAACACCACAGGAATATGTAGATCGAATGGTTCGACTTGAAGTTGGCCAGGAAATTGAAAGAAATGTATTGCTTCGGAAGTTCGTTGATGTGCAATATCAACGTAATGACATTGCCTTTGAACGCGGGACTTTCCGAGTTCGAGGCGACACGGTCGAGATCTTCCCGGTTTATGAGGAATTCCCACTACGAATTGAATTTTTTGGAGACGAAGTCGAAAAGCTCCTAATTCTTGACCCTATTACAGGCGAAATTATCAAGGACCAACCGATTGCATTTGTTTTTCCAGCTACACATTACGTAGCAGGACCAGAGATACTCAACAGAGCAATTAGCGCAATCGAAGATGAACTTAGAGATAGATTGCAAGAATTTGAAAAGCAAAACAAACTGTTGGAAGCGCAGCGAATTAAAATGCGCACTCAGCATGATCTAGAAATGTTTCAACAAATTGGCACTTGTTCCGGTGTTGAAAACTATTCCCGCCATCTAGATGGCAGAGAACAGGGTTCGCCACCAAACTGCTTACTTGACTATTTCCCGGAAGATTTTTTGGTAGTAATTGACGAAAGTCACGTAACGGTCCCTCAAATAGGTGCGATGCAAGAGGGAGACGCAAGTCGTAAGCGCACGTTGGTTGAACACGGTTTCCGGCTTCCTAGCGCACTTGATAATCGGCCCCTTAAGTTTGATGAGTTTCGCGAGCGGACTGGCCAAACCGTTTATCTGAGTGCCACTCCTGGAAAGTATGAATTGGAAAAGGTTCAAGGGGATGTAGTTGAACAAGTAATTCGTCCCACCGGATTGATTGATCCTGAAATCGTTGTAAAACCAACCAAAGGTCAAATCGATGATTTGTTACATGAAATAAAAATTCGAACTGAATTAAATGAACGTGTATTGGTGACAACACTTACGAAAAAAATGTCCGAAGACTTAACAGACTATTTCCTTGAAAAAGGCATTCGGGTGCGCTATTTACACTCCGAAGTCGACACTTTAAGACGCATTGAATTGCTCAGAGAATTGCGAATGGGTGAGTATGACGTTCTGGTTGGCAT
>JBEBBT010000088.1:0-2805 GCA_041158245.1 Actinomycetota bacterium
AATGCAGAATCCAAATTTCTGGAAATCTCAAATTGCCACATTTCATAGGAAACATCAAAAACACTTTTGTTTATCTCTTCATCCATGGGTGAAGAAACACTTGTCATTCCAGCATTGTTAACCAAAACATCAAGTCCGCCAAGATCACTTTTTACATTTTCTATTAACTTTGAAACTTCCTGCGGATTAGTTAAGTCAGCTACAAAACTTTTCGCTGAGATTTCTTTAGCCCGGTCATGAATTCTTTGGGAAGCCCCAGTAATGAAGACTTGATAGCCAAGTTCAGTAAATCTTTTCGCCGATGCAAAACCAATCCCAGACTCAGAGCCAGCACCGGAAATCAAAACTGTTCGTTGAGTATTCATTCGGCACCTTTCAAAGAAGTAGGACTATTATTCGGCACGAACCACGGGAGTCCGCAAGGGCTGAGAGGGTGTCAGAAAATCTGAACACCGACCGTTGAACCAGTCGGGTAATGCCGACATGGAAGGAAAAAATGTTTTCATTACTTGCTATCGAATTACCCTCTTTTCTAACTCAAGAAGCTTTCAACGTACTCGGGTATTCACTTTCATGGCTAGAGTTTCTTGGAGTCTCCACCTCAACAATTGGCGTGGCATTAGGTGTAACCGGAAAACAAATCACTTGGCCTTGGTGGGGTTCAAGCAGTGTTCTTTATTTAATTTTGTTTTATCAATGGGGCCTTTTAGCAAGCGCACTTTTGCAGGTTGTATTTATCATCGCCGGCGTAATGGGTTGGTTCGAATGGGGACCTAAAGGCGCTATCCCGGCTAAGTTAAAGCGTAAAGAAAAGTTCCTTTGGCTCGCTGCATTGCTTGGCCTATGGGCAATTTTTATTCCAGTCTTTGGCTTTGCTCAAGAATCACAGTTTTATTTTGGTAACTGGACGCTGGTTGTAAGCGACACTTTCCTATTGGCGGGCAGTGTCATTGCGCAAATTTTGATGGTTTTCGAAAAATTTGAAGCGTGGATTCTTTGGTTTGTCGTAGATCTAGTAGCAGCGATTGAATACTTCCAACTTGAGTACTACTTCACTTCTGCGCTGTATGTAGTGTTTGTAGTGATTGCGGCGATTGGATGGAGAACATGGCTCAAGCGAGCGAATTCGCAAGAGTTCTCGGTCGAATCCAAAGTCTAGTTTCGAGTAATGAAAAAATACTTGTTCTGATTGATGGACCTGCAGGAGCTGGGAAAACCACACTTGCAAGTGAAATTGAAAAAGCTTTCAATTCAGTGAATGTTGTTCACATGGATGATTTGTACAACGGATGGGAAAAACCGTTAACCATCGAACTGTACAAACGCATTCAAACCCAAGTCGTTAATCCACACTTGAAAAGTGTTGAAAGCTCTTTCAGTGTCTTCAATTGGATTACGAATTCATTTGATTCCATCAAAACTCTTGTGCCCAAGCAAATGCTTGTAATTGAAGGAGTGGGATCCGCATCAAAAGAATTAAGAGGGAGTGCGGATTTGGTAATTTTTATTGAAGTCAACCCAGAAGTTGGGATTGAACGCGTACTTAATCGTGATGGAAAAAATATGACTTCACAAATGCTCGAATGGCAAAGTATGGAAACAAAACATTTTGAAACTGATCAAACTAAAAGAGCCGCCGACATACTCGTCAACGGCTCTTTTTAAAAGAAGTTACTGGGTCAACTCAAATAGTAGTTCTTCGTACTCATCCGCTGAACGTGCAGCTGCCGCACCAATGATTGCTTGAACAGGAAGGCCGTTGCCGTTTGATTCAGCAATCGCTGCAGAGTAGTTGACGTATGAAGACAAAACCAAATTTGGAAAAAGCTTCTTGATTTCTTTTAGACGGTAAACCGCTTCTTCAGTCTCATCAACCTTGTTGATGCTTACAAAAACTTTGCGACCCCAGCCACGGCGACCTTTTTTAGTTGCAAGTGCGAAGTCGACTGCATCACTTGCACTTCGAAGAGAGAAAAGCGAAGGTTCCGCAACCACAATTACGTGTGATGCAAGTGCAACCGCTTCAGCGGTCAATGCGCCTAAATTTGCTGGCGCATCAATTAACACTACGTCGTAGTCAGAAAGGTCACCAAGATTTGCTGAAAGTGCAGATTCATGATGACGTGGTGAAACATTTCCATCAACCTGTAAAAGCGTGCGGCTGGCTGGCACAATGAAAACTTGATTTTTCCATTGCTTCCAAGCTGCAGGTAATGCGAGATTTGCTAAAGGAGTTCCAAAAAAAGCTTCGAGTGTGGTTGGAACCTTTTCTTGATCAAGTGCGCAGATCGAAAGCGAGCCCTGTGGATCTAGATCGATCAACAGAACTTTCTTTCCCTGACTTGCAGCCGCTCCTGCCAGTCCTAAAAGTGTGGTGGTTTTACCCACACCGCCCTTTCCTGACAGAACTGCAACAGTGTGCTTAGCGCGCTTATGCAAAATTGCTGGGGTTTCGCTTTTCTGTATGTCTGTTTCGCTGAGTAATGATGCAAAAACTTCTGTTTCTGGTTCTGCTTCAACTTCATATTTCTTTTCCGGAGCATTTGAAACTACAGGTGCATCCGTGCGACCGAATAGGGAGCGAATTCCATCAAGGAAATTTCCTTCTCCCGAACCACCTGCAACTGCTGGAATTACAGAAACTACAGAGCCGGCTGCCACAACCGTGCTCAAACCGTCAAGGAAGCGAACATCGTCATCGCCAATGTAGACATTTACAAAGCGGCGAAGTGCGCCATTTTCTTCCACAATTCGGCCAGCAATTCCTGGAGCCTTGGCATCTAATGCATCAAGTACATCCTGCAA
>JBEBBT010000089.1:0-2796 GCA_041158245.1 Actinomycetota bacterium
GCATCGAGCACTGCATCAACCGCCTTTGGATCCTCTCCACGGGCAACTTGAGATTTACGCACAGCATCTGGCTCTTGGCGGATGAAATTGATGTCAATCACGGCGCAAGCCTAAGTTATTGGGCAATCTGTTAGACCAAACCGAGGCGCTCACCGTCCTCGTTGTGTAATTGCTGCACTACGGGAGGGTGGGCGAACTCTTTTAAGTCATTTTCGATGGATGGATCTAGCCCAGATTTGTATAAAACAATCACTGGATTTTCTTTATCTCTTCGAACTCTTTGCCGAGCTTGCTGAATGTGCTCGCAAACATGATTTTCCGAGAAATCATTCAGACTCTTGCTTTTCGTTTTGCATGAACTGTCACATTGCTCGAGCACACCATCACGCAAGACGGCCAAAGCATCGGTGATGAAATAGTTTGGATCAGGAATTACGCGCAAACCATGTAGTTGTCCTGGGATAAAACAAACCGGGCGGTCGTAATCGACCACATGTAGAACCGTGTCCCCCGACACCACAATCGCCAGAAAATCTGACATTTGACCTCTTCTTTAGTTGTGATGCATTCGCTTGTTGCGAACTGCGGGCGCACCATAAGTGCGATTCCTGACAAATCCTTAGGCGAGGTTTGGGGCTCAAATTATTCGTGGCAGAATGCGCCCGCTGCAATGGGAGAGGTGCCAGAGCGGCCGAATGGAACGGTCTTGAAAACCGTCGTGGTGAGAGCCACCGTGGGTTCAAATCCCACCCTCTCCGCAAAAACTAAAGGTGTCCTTTTGGGCACCTTTAGTTTTTATTTGGGTTGCGGGATTTGGGAGGAGTGAAACGACGGCTCCCACCCTCTCCGCAAAAATGAAAAGGTCCTTCGGGGCCTTTTTCTTTTTACCCCTTCTAGACTCCTGCGCATACTTTTAGGAGATGCAAACAATGGTGTTTGAAACTGATTCGGGGCTCGATTCATTAACCGAGCGTTCTGCAAAACGGGTCCGTGAACTTATGGACGAATCAGATAAAGCCCGCAAGTTTGAAGAAAAGTCCAGTCGCCGGCGGGTGGCTCGACTATTTAAAGATCCAAAAGCCATTCAAGCAACTATCACGCTGACTGATGAAGTTATGCGAATTCAATCAACTCAAGCCGCCGCACGAATTTTCCGTCGAGCTGCTGGTGCTGCATCGGTAGTTGGTTTTGGTTTGCTAAATGCAGTTGGCCTAAAAGCACTAGGGATTGTGTCGCGAATTCTGCCCGGACTATCAGTTGCAGTTGTGCACAAAACAATTCGCACACTTTCTAAAGGTCAGATTCTTCCGTATGAAGAAGCACCTTTGAAGAATCTTTTGAACAAGCGCAAGAATTTAGGTTTATCCTTAAACATCAATGTGCTTGGTGAAGCTGTTTTAGGAAATCACGAAGCCCAAACTCGACTAGATTTAATACTCGCAACAATTCGTCGTCCTGAAGTGAATTACATTTCTGTGAAACTTTCAGCCGTAGTTGCGCAAATTATCACAATTGATTTCGATAACTCTGTTCAGCGAGTGTCAGAAAAGATGCGATTGATGTATCGCGAAGCAATGGCAAATGACACTTTCATTAACCTTGATATGGAAGAGTACCGAGATCTGCCAATGACAGTTGCTGCATTCAAAGCGGTGCTTTCAGAACCTGAGTTTGCAAAAATGAATGCCGGAATCGTGATTCAGGCTTATCTTCCAGAATCACATAAGTTCTTCGCGGAACTTGTTGAGTTTTCAAAAAAGCGCCATGCAGAACACGCAAGCCATATCAAGATTCGTTTGGTTAAAGGTGCAAACCTTGCAATGGAAAACGCGGAAGCCGAATTACATGGGTGGATCTCTGCACCATACAAATCAAAGTCTGATGTTGATGCTTCCTACGCTCGACTAATAGATACTGCACTTCGCCCAGAACATTCAAAAGCCGTGCGTATTGGTATTGCATCACACAATCTTTTCCATCTGACTTGGGCAATCGAAGTGGCTCGCGAGCGCGGAGTGCTGGATCAACTAGATATTGAAATGCTTGAAGGAATGGCAAACTCCGAGGCGGTTGCACTTACTCGTTCTGGTCACCCAGTTTTGCTTTACGCACCTGTAACTCAAAAGAGTGATTTCGCAGCCGCGGTTGCTTACCTAGTTCGTCGATTAGATGAGAACACCGCCGATGAAAATTATTTGAAAGCTGCATTTGAAATCTCCAAGAATCCAGCAAAATTCGACGAACAAAAGAAGCGCTTCCTGAACTCAGTCGCCGAGAGACATTCAGTTTTCACAGGCTCATATCGGCATGCAAAAGATGAAAAAGACATCTCAGATTTCGTAAATCAGCGCGAAGAAGATCCAACCAATCCAGATTTCGCTGAAGCGATGAAAAAATCAATTACATATTTCCAAAAAAATGGATTGCCGGACATTCCACTGGTGGTTGCAGGAAAGAACCAAACTAAGTCGGACACCGAAGCAGGTCATGACCCATCCAATAATGGTGAAACCTGGTATCGCTACTCAGTTGGAAATAATGCAGATGTGGACGCAGCTCTGCAAACCGCTAAGCGAGTTCAGCAAAACTGGGCTTCACTCTCGATAGAAGAGCGCAAACACATTCTTTATCGAGTCGCAGAAGTTATGCACGCACAAACCGATAAAACAATTGCGATCATGACTCGCGATGCAGGTAAGACAGTTGCGGAAGCTGATCCTGAAATTTCTGAGGCAATCGATTTTGCGCGCTTCTATGCATCAACTGCCAAAAACTTTGAAGGCTCTGAACCAGTTG